>NZ_JAIJZP010000005.1:0-123495 GCF_019754175.1 Streptococcus sp. 2018162
TAGCTGGTGGGGTGTCACCGTATGGCTCATCGACCGGTGTATCGGTTGGTTTAACTGTCTTATCGTCTGCGATTTCAGTTTCTGTTCCTTCGATAACGTAACGAGCTACTACTGAACCTGTCTTAACGACTGGTGTTTCAACTTTAGTGTAGATGTAAACTACAGTCTTCTCACCTTCTTCAACTTCACCTGTTGGTGTTGCACCTGTTTCATCAACTTTAACAAATGTGTAGCCTTCGAAATTACCAACTGTTGTTTCATAGGTTGAACCTACTTCACCGTCACGAACGACATCAGTTGTATCCGCAAGAACCTCACCTTTATCAGTGATGTGACGAACAAGGACGCTACCTGTCTTAGCAACTGGTGTTTCAACTTTAGTGTAGATGTAAACTACAGTCTTCTCACCTTCTTCAACTTCACCTGTTGGTGTAGCACCTGTTTCATCAACTTTAACAAATGTATAGCCTTCGAAGTTACCAACTGTTGTTTCATAGGTTGAACCTACTTCACCATCACGAACGACATCAGTTGTATCTGCAAGAACCTCACCTTTATCAGTGATGTGACGAACAAGGACGCTACCTGTTTTCTTCTCAACTGGATCTGGTGTATCAACAACTTCTTTGTACTCGTAAGTGATAGTTTGTTCACCTTCTACAACTGTACCGTTGCTTGGGGCATCGCCTTCATTTGTACGAGTGCGTACAAGTGTATAAGTCTTACCACCAAATGAAATTGTAGTTGGAGGTGTGTCGCCGTATGGCTCATCGACTGGGGTATCGGTTGGTTTAACTGTCTTATCGTCTGCGATTTCAGTTTCTGTGCCTTCGATAACATAACGAGCTACTACTGAACCTGTCTTAACGACTGGTGTTTCAACTTTCTCTTTGTACTCGTATGTGATAGTTTGTTCACCTTCTACAACTGTACCGTTGCTTGGAGCATCACCTTCATTTGTACGTGTACGAACAAGTTCGTAGGTCTTACCATCTTTTTCGATTGTTGCTGGTGGTGTGTCACCATATGGCTCATCGACTGGTGTGTCAGTTGGTTTAACTGTCTTATCGTCTGCGATTTCAGTTTCTGTACCCTCGATAACGTAACGAGCTACGACTGAACCTGTCTTAACGACTGGTGTTTCGACTTTCTCTTTGTACTCGTATGTGATGGTTTGTTCGCCTTCTTTAACAACACCGTTTTCTGGGGCGTCACCTTCGTTTGTACGTGTACGAACAAGCTCGTAAGTCTTACCATCTTTTGTGATAGTAGCTGGTGGGGTGTCACCATAGACTTCATCGACTGGGGTATCGGTTGGTTTAACTGTCTTATCGTCTGCGATTTCAGTTTCTGTACCTTCGATAACGTAACGAGCTACGACTGAACCTGTCTTAACGACTGGCGTTTCAACTTTTTCTTTGTACTCGTATGTGATAGTTTGTTCACCTTCTACAACTGTACCGTTGCTTGGGGCATCACCTTCATTTGTACGTGTACGAACAAGTTCGTAAGTCTTACCATCTTTTGTGATAGTAGCTGGTGGAGTATCACCATAAACTTCATCGACTGGGGTATCGGTTGGTTTAACTGTCTTATCGTCTGCGATTTCAGTTTCTGTGCCTTCGATAACATAACGAGCTACTACTGAACCTGTCTTAACGACTGGTGTTTCAACTTTCTCTTTGTACTCGTATGTGATGGTTTGTTCGCCTTCTTTAACAACACCGTTTTCTGGGGCGTCACCTTCATTTGTACGTGTACGAACAAGTTCGTAAGTCTTACCATCTTTTGTGATAGTTGCTGGTGGTGTGTCACCATATGGCTCATCGACTGGGGTATCGTTTGGTTTAACTGTCTTATCGTCTGCGATTTCAGTTTCTGTGCCTTCGATAACGTAACGAGCTACTACTGAACCTGTCTTAACGACTGGTGTTTCAACTTTTTCTTTGTACTCGTATGTGATGGTTTGTTCGCCTTCTACAACTGTACCGTTGCTTGGAGCGTCACCTTCGTTTGTACGTGTACGAACAAGTTCGTAGGTCTTACCATCTTTTTCGATTGTTGCTGGAGGTGTGTCACCATATGGCTCATCGACTGGTGTGTCTGTTGGTTTAACTGTCTTATCGTCTGCGATTTCAGTTTCTGTACCCTCGATAACGTAACGAGCTACTACTGAACCTGTCTTAACGACTGGTGTTTCAACTTTTTCGTATACATAAGTAACTGTCTTAGTCCCTTCTTCAACAGTTCCTTCTGCCGCATCTGAACTTACCAAGTGACCGTCTTCTGTTGTTTCACCAACTGTGTGTGTGCCTGCAACGACACGTTTGTAAGTCACGCCATCTTTTTCGATTGTTTCTGGATACTCATCCGCTGATTCTTTAGTGTTGTAAGTTGAACCAACTTCGCCGTCAGTTGTATCTTTAACAGTTGTCTTCAACTCAAGACCTTCTGTATCAACGTAAGTGATAACAACGTTACCTGTCTTAGGTGTTTCAACTTTTTCTTTGTAGACGTAAGTGATTTTTGTTACACCTTCAACAACTTCACCTGTTACTGGAGCAACACCAAATGTTGTCGTTGTTGCAGTAAGGTTATTGTCTTCACCGACTGTACCAACTGTATAAGTACCTGCAGGAACAAGTTCATACGTTTTACCATCTTTTTCGATAACAGCTGGTTTTTCAGTTGTACCTGTGATTTGTTCTGCGTTATATGCCGTACCTACAGCAGTACCTTCTGGTGAATCAACGTATTGTTTCTGAAGAACATTACCTTCTGTGTCAACGTAGTCAACTACAACTGATCCAGTTTTCACTTCTTGGTATACGTAAGTAACTTTCTTCGTACCTTCAGCAACTTCACCTGAAACTGCATCTGTTCCCAAATCTTTAGTTGTTACTGTCAAGTTTCCATCTGTTCCAACAGTACCTACATTGTAGTTACCAGCAGGGACTAATTTGTAAGTCTTACCATCTTTAGTAATCACAGATGGACGCTCTGAAGTGTCTGTTGAAGCTTTTGTACCTGTATCGTTTGCTGTATTGTAAGCAGTACCGATTGATTCGTTAGCAGTATCAACAAACTGAGTACCGATCTTGTTCCCGTCTGTATCAACGTAATCAACGATAACTGAACCTTTCACTTCTTCGTATACGTAAGTGATTGATTTAGTACCTTCAGCAACTGTACCAGAAACTGCATCTGTACCGAAGTTAAAGTTTGTACCATTTGCTGCCAAGCTACCGTCAGCTTTTACCGTACCAACTGTTGCAGTTGTATCTTTAGCAACCAACTTGTACGTCTTACCATCTTTGGTAATCACTGCTGGACGCTCAGTTGTAGCATCTGATGCTACTGTACCAGTATCTACGGTTGTATCGTAAGCTGTACCTTCAGCCTGGTTTGTAGTATCTTTGAACTCAGTACCGATTACGTTACCTTCAGTATCGACATAGTTAACGATAACTGAACCATACTTGGTATTACTCAAACGAACTGAGAAACGAAGAAGGTCCGCGTTTGTCGTTGAGTCACTTACTTCTCTAACACTATCCGACCAGAATTTGTTCAAACCATTGACACCATCTCCAATAGTATTATTATCAAAGAAGAGTGGTGAAGTTTGATAAGTTGCTGTTGGATACTGTGAGAATGGTGTTGATTGATGATAAAGCTTGAACGTTACTTGTTTAAAGGTACCTACCAAGCGAACAGAACCTGTACCGGCTGGTACCATGTCTGGAAGACGGTAGTCGCCAAGGTACAAATCATCCGCACCAACAACTGCCTTATCATAAGTATTTTTTTCAGTTACTTGAAGAGTAGTATCCGTAACTGTCAAGTTTGTCCCTGTTAATTGCTCTAACTTAACACCAGGTGTAATCAGCTCGAAGTTGGTACTGTTAAATGATCCCTTAGCAACATATACTCTACCGGTAGTATCATCAACAATTGCTTTACCACTACCACCAACACCTGAAAGGTCGATGATTGGATTAGTCACCTCTTCGCTAAAAGTCAAGGTTAACTCAGCATTCTCAACCACACCATTGTAATTCAACTTATCAGCCAAGCTTGTTCCCGGAGTTACAGGAGATGGTTGAAGGTAAACCCCCATCGCTGGAATAGTTGCAGGATCTGGATTTCCCGCCAACATTTCTGCAGTAGCTTTATAATATGATTGATCATCACCTGGTACAAGGTAGCTAATACCTACTCCGTTACCGTTTGTCGGTACGATAGCAGCCGTTACTGTTACTGTTGAACCATCTTCTTTAGTAACAGTTGCCTGACCAGTCGTGTGTGGCGTATAGTCCCACGCTGTCATCTGTGGGTTAACGTTGGGATTGCTTGTCGGAATGTTGTCCGTAAAAGTCCATTTACTGTTTGCAGAATAAGTTTCCTCCGCTGCATAAACAACTACTTGTGGTGCAACAAATGATTCCACCGCTGCGCCTGCCATAAATAGCGTCGCACCTACAGTAACAGAAGCAAGTCCACGCTTAAATTTGCGCAATGAGAAATACTCCTGTTTCTTGATCATCTTTTTTGATTGATCTTTAAACATATGTCTAAATTCTCCCCTAAATTTTTTGACATTCACCTCATATAATAAAGCGAAAATCTATAAGCTGATTATATAAGTTATCTTGGAATTCGTCAATCAAAAAGGCTCATATTCGTTTTGTTTTTTATGTGTTTTTTTGGATAGAAAAATATCCCAATTAGCTAATTTTGAACATTCTTTCAGTAAGGATACTATTTCATTCGCATTTTAATAAAGTAACACAAAAACATTTCATTATATTATATTTTACTTGCTTGAATATTTTTGAATTTTTATTCTATTTTAGCTCCCTAAGATTTGTCAAAATATATTTGTTAAATGAATCCTTGCGTATATTTATCAGCCAGAGATGGATTAAACAATGAATAAACTCTAAAATATACAGTATATTTTCCCAAATTCATCTATAACTACCCAAAAAATGAATATTGTAATATCCATTAATTATTACAATAACAAAACTATAAATTCTGATGTAAAAATTGACTTATTTTCTTTAAACGATTACCTCTTTTTGATTGACTTTCAAAAAATATAGTAATATAATAATTTACGAAAGGTATCAGCTAATATTTAATGAAGAGAGGGTTATTTATGTTATAAAAAGGAGAAATGTATGTCTAAAAAATTAGCAATGATTGTTGCAATAATATTGTTGTACTTCTCATATATATCCCCTACAAAGGCTATAGCTAACACTATACGCGAACCACTTACAACAGAAGAAAAGGTAATCAGTCCGAACAACTTAATTTATGCCCTGAATATAGATAAGACAGAGAACGGTGTTATGAGATGTACAGGAACTTACATTGGAGATAATTATCTCTTAACCGCCGGTCATTGCATGACTGATCGTCATGGTAGTATTAATTCTACACAGAGTGCAACTGCGGAAACAAATGCTGCTAGTCATCCTGTAGCTTTTAAAGCTTTTAAGAAATCCGTCTTCTCAGGAAATCCATTTAAACCAATGTCTGGCTATGCAGGTTTTCAAAACTTTAAAAACGATGTTGGCTTAATCAAGGTAAGCGAGCCCGCATCTGTTCCTCTTGATACTAGTGGAGTACATCTTACTGTTCATAACGATTTACAATATCTTGTCGGAAAAACAATTAGCACTGTCGGCTACTCTCGCTATTTCAAAGGAGATTTGACAAAAACACAAGGTACCGTGCTGCGTGTTGAAGAAGACGGTACTTTAACCGTTGATTTCTATGTAGCTGAGCAAAACTCTGGTTCTCCTGTTTTTTACAATGGAGAGATTATCGGAGTAGTCACTGGTGTTGCAGATGTCCCAAATTGTCAAGGTTCTCCAATGTGTAGCAAAGCAACAATTACTCCGTTTACAATGGATATGAAAGCCAAACTATTTGATCCAAACGGAATTCCAGTTTCTGTTATTGAATAATAACCATTAACATCCCTTTCTATATATTAGCTGTTCATGAAAATAAAAGAACTATCTCGTAACTATGAAATGTAGTTTTGAGATAGTTCTTTCTTTAATGCTTATTTTACCAATTGCGACCGACGGGCATAGGCTTTCCAGTCAATCCCACGCGCTTCGCACCAGTTTTGTACATTTGGCGCCAAGACCAAATCTTTCTGACGGAGTTCCGCAATGTTTTTTGCACCCAACATGGTCATGATTTCAGCCATCTGCCATTGGAAGGTTTTAATAGCCTGCAGGCCGTCATCAAAACGATGCCCCTTACCATCCTTGACATACTGAAGGAAATGATTGGACATACCAACAAGGTCTGCACCGAGGGCCAATGATTTGACAATATCTAGTGGCGTCTTAATACCACCAGATGCAATCAGGCTTGGGCGAACTTCTTCAGGAACAGCCATAGCTTCCACCAAGGATGTCACAGTTGACTGCCCCCAACCTTCTAGATAGGTATAATCATTGAAGGTACGGCGGGCATTTTCAATCTTGGCGAAATCTGTCCCCCCAGTCCCAGACACATCAATGGTCTTGACACCGACAGAAGCCAGTTGGGCCACTGTTTCACGGCTCATACCAAAACCAACTTCCTTGACAATGACAGGTACTTCCATCTCCCGCACCAAGTTTTCAATATTCTTCAACCACATGGTAAAATCACGGTCTCCCTCAGGCATGACAATCTCCTGGGGTGCATTGACATGGATTTGGATGGCATTGGCCTCCAACAAATCCACCGCCCGCTTGGCATTCTCAACACTGTGGTGGGCACCTAGATTGGCAAAAATAATGCCATAAGGATTTTCCCGACGCATAACGGAGAAGGTTTCCGCAACAGACGGATCCTTGATCGCCGCACTAACCGAACCTGAAGCCAGAGCAATCTTCCCAAAATGCCCCATAATTCCCAAGAGACGATTGATTTCCCGCGTCTTCTTGCTTCCTCCGGTCATGGCATTGATGAAGAAAGGAAAGGCAAAGTCCAAACCAGCTACACTGGTCGAAATATCCACTTCATCCACCTTGGTCTGAGGTAGGGAATGATGGACAAACAAGGTCTCCGTAAAGTCCTTGGCCGGTGTGGCACTATATTGCTGGTTGGCCAAGCCAACGTGTTGATCCTTGCGGTCTAAACCAAATTCTCCTAGATAAAACATAGGGTTCTCCTTATTCTCTACTTGTGATCTTTAGTTGGAGTGGAAGAATGCCGGCTTGCTGCCAAGCCTTCTCAATCGCTACTTTTTGTTCCTTACTGTCTACCAAGCAAATGCCGCAGTCACCACCGCCTGCACCAGATGATTTGGCCACCGCCCCATAAGTCTGGGCCAGGTCACAGAGTTGGCTCAGTCGAGGCGTTTCAATGACCAAGCCCATTCCTCTCGCAAAGTCTTGTAAGAGCTTGCGGTTCTGAGTAATGGCCTGTCTTGCTGACGCTGAGTCATTTGTCTGACAAGCTACTATCAACTGCTCTACACAGGTCTTGGAGTCGGCTAGAAACTGGCTATGAATGTGCTCTTTTTCTGCCTGACTTTTTTGGCTTTCCATCTGGGAAACCAATCGATCTGTCGAAGCCGCCGACCCTGTCCAGCCAACCAAGAGGTCTAAGCCTTCTGGTAGCTGGATCGGACTGATGGACAAACCCTGCCAATCACTTTCTACCAGATCAAGCAGGGACAGCTCTGCCATTTTCCCTAAAAGCCAAGAACGGTCCAGGGAATGATAGGCAATCAAGCCACCAAAACTGGAAGCCGCCAAGTCACCGAAGGAACCCGTCATACCTAGCTTGGTCTGGACCAGGGCTGCCAGCTTGTAGATCAGCAGGGCATCTGGTCGGTGACCGTAGTAGGTTAGCAGGGCCTTGACCGTCGCAACCGTCACTGCCCCTGACGACCCCAAGCCATACTTGGTACCTGAAGTCTGGTCATCCAGGTCAGATTGGACCGCTAGGCTGTAGGTTGCTTGACAGGACTGACCTTTGGCTGTCAGATAGGCTTCTGTCACCTGCATAGCTGTTTCAATCAGAGTATAGGGATGGTCCCCTTGGACATGAACGACACCTTCCTGACGTTCCCAGGTCAGATAGAGATCTGCTTGCTGGCTGGAATGAAGAAGACCGTGGTCACTTGGTTCAATGGTGACAGTCAGGTATTGGTCAAGGGCCGCAATCACTGCGGGATAGCCTGCCTCGACAACTGCGTATTCCCCTGCTAGAAAGAGTTTTCCAGGTATCTTTACTTGTACTTTCATGCTACAAGCCCTTTTCAAACGCTGCTTGCGAAGCCTGCCACTCGTCTTCGCTGAGGACGTAGGCAGCAGGACCAGGCTTGCTGGTGATGATTTTCTCTCTTGGGAAGACTTTGGTCAATTCAGCTACTAGCTCATCCATTTGACTTGCTCGGCAGAGGACCTTGACATTTGGACCTGCATCCATAGTCATGTAGGCTGACAAGCCACTTACCTCACGAACCTGACGAACAGCCTCTTGGGCCACTAGGCTATCAGCTGACCAGTAGGTAAAAGGCGGATTGGCAGAAAGAGTTGTTGCATGCATTTTCATACCATTGTGCTCTGTGATTTGACCAAGTTTTTCAAAATCACGGTTGGCAATAGCTGCCTTGATGTCCACCAAGTCTTGTTTGGCGGTTTCTACCCAGGCGGAATAAAATGGCGAGGTAGCAACCGTGTGGTCCATTCCCTCTCGGCTGGCAATCTTTTTCGGTCCAGTATTGACGGCTAAGACGACCATGGCAATATCCCAATCGGCATCGTCAATGGGATGGGCCATAGAATCTTCCGAACCCGTTCCCATATCCCACTCGACAAATCCACCGAATAGGCTGCGGGTGCTGGAGCCAGAACCCCTGCGAGCAAGGGTTGATAGGGTGGCTGGTGACAAATCTAAATCCAAGGCAGTTGCAGTTGCAAGTGCAAGTGCTGCGAAGGCTGATGCTGAGCTGGCCAAACCAGCCGCAGTCGGAACAAAATTTAGACTTTCCACTCGGGCAAATGCCCTTTCACCTATATATTCGCAAAACAAATCCAAAAATCGAGAAATTTTAAAAATTTCTTTTTCTTTTTGTAAGATTCCGTTGAGATAGAACTCATCCGCAGTTAATTCTGGGTCAAAAACGACCTTGGTATCGGTATAAAATGCGTCAAGGGTCAGGGATAGACTGGAATTCATGGGTAGGAATAATTCCTTATCGCGTTTTCCCCAGTATTTAATCAAGGCAATATTGGTATGGGCACGAGCTATGCCTGTTTGTTTAGTCATTGGTTTCTCCTAAGTACTGTATCCAGGTTTGGCGGGCACCTGCTTGGTCAAGGATGTGTGCAAGATTTTGGGCATCCTGGGCTGTTCTTGCCAGGGCAATCATGCAGCCACCTCGACCGCCACCAGTTAATTTGGCTCCGAGGGCTCCATTTTCTTGGGCAAGGCTGACTAGCTTATCCAGGCTAGGATCAGACACACCTAATTTTTGCAGGAGGCCATGAGCTTGGTTCATTCTGCCACCTAGAAGCTCTGCCTGGTCTGTGGCTAAATCTTCCTTGGCCTGTCGGGTCAAGTTGCCCAGTTCTTCTACTAGTTTGATAGCCTCTGGCTTTTTCTCCAACAAATCCGCCACGTCTGAAATGGCTTCTAAGGTGTTTCCCGTTACGCCTGTATCAGCCACTACCAAGTGGGCACGGAGTTTCAGCTCCAAGGGTTCGATGGGCTGGTGCTTGATAAAGAAGACGGGGGACTTGCCGCTGGTGGTCGCCGCATCAATGCCTGATGGATTGCCGTGAGCAATTTTTTCCGAAGACTGAACGATGTCCCAGAGTTCGCTGTCGGTCAGTTCTTTCTTATAGTAGGCAAAGAGGGCGCGTGCTACTGCAACTGCCACGGCTGCACTGGAGCCCATGCCACGCTCAGCAGGAATGGTGGAACTAATCTCGATATGAATAGCTGGGTCTGTCGGCGCTCCGATACGATAGAGCGAGAAACGGATGGCATGCTTGAGGCTTTCCCAGATTTTTGGCATCTTGTGAACTAAGCCTTTATAGAAGTCACAAGCAACAGTCAGCGCTTCCCCTTGAGCAGTTACCTGAGCAATAATTTCAACAGCAGAAAAAGGCATAGCAATAGCAGGCTGCCCATAGACCACCGCATGCTCTCCCATCAAAATGATTTTCCCATTTGCTTTTCCTACTACCGACATACTTTTCTCCTTATACAATCACTACTATTATACCACTTTTACATAAGAATAAAACACACGAAAACAGCCGACCGCGGCCGACTGTTCTCTGGAGATTATATGATACCTAGCTCTTTTTCGCGTGCGACTTAGAGATAGGGACACCTTTAGGTGAAAAGATGGACGAATATAAACTAAACAAACTTCCAAAATGCGCCGAAACACGAAAACAGCCGACCGCAAAATGAGGCTGTATATTTCCTCTTTGCTTTGAGTTTCAAGGCTCAGACCTCTTACAGTCCACTGAACTGTAAAATTCATACGATTTTATATATTATCGTATCTAAAAATTTGAATACAACCTAGAAACTCGGAACTATTAATACTTCTCATCTTTTTACACCAATCAAAAACACCTAATTCCAACTCATTCTGAGGAATTTAGATGTTTTATCATCATCTGAACTGATTCCAAATTTTAACTTAGCATCACTGATGGAATCTTATCTCCGAATAATATCACATATGTAAGCAATAATACACTAAATTTAATGAATTTCTTTTTCGTCTTGCGACTCCTGTTCCAATAAATCTATAAGGAGTGACTGAGCTAAATTTTTTAAGAGTTCATCGCCTTCTAAGTCATAAACAATTATTGATTTTTTGACCATATCAATTGCCTCTGAAATAATGGAGCGTTTTGCTAATATGTTGGCTCTCATTAACAAAGTATTGCCTAACATAAATAAAGTATTTCGGCTCTTTAACAATTCTAGTGATTCTGCATTGTAAACCAAGGCTTTTTCAAAGTTGTTACACAGGTACAAAATTCTAGAATATCCGTATTGAAATAATACTTTCAACTCCCAATCATTTGATTCATGATAGTGATGAATGAGACTTTCATATTGGTTCAATGATACTGCATACTCTTCTAACTCCGAATATATTCCCGCAATAGCAATACCAACTCGTAAAAATAGATTAGAGTTTTCAACCAAAGTAGGCAGCAACCCTTCCAAAATCTCTAAAGCTTCATTTGACTTTTTGTATTTCCCAAATAACAATACCCCGTTAAGGTATTGTATATATGGACTTTGAATCGGAGATACAGAATCTTTTGAAATAAACTGCAAAAAATATTCCAATGTATCATACTCTCTTCGGTAAAGAATGGATTTCAATTCATCCGTAAGAATCGATTCCTCTGTACTCTTCTTTAGTTGAAACAATTCCAATATCACACTAGAATCAATGTCTAATTTTTTGACGAGCTTAAAAAATAATTCGACTGATGGAGAAACCTCAGCTTTTTCAATTTTACTAATAACTGCCTGAGCACAAATACCCTCAGACAGTTCTTTTTGACTAAACCCTTTCTCCAAACGCGTCCGCTTAATAAGACTAGCAATTTTTTCTTTCACAATTCACATTCCAATTCATAGTATTTTCTCTATTGTACCACTATTCGGATGAATTTCCCATATCTCATCGTATAGGCCAAGATCCGACTCTGAATAGTGATGAGCAACCTCAAAGATTGTAATTGGTAAATTGGCAAGCTTTTTACGAATGAGGGCTGAGGATTGTTTATCAATTGCTGATGTCCCCTCATCAACTAACAAGATTTTCTTATTATGAAGGAGGGCTCTAGCAATCTCAATACGTTGTTTTTGTCCTCCTGATAACTGCGCCCCATTTTCACCATAATATTTCTCTAAACAATCTTCACCTAGCTCTTCTACCAACCCTAGCTCTGAAAGCAAGGTTAACAACTCCTCCTCACGAACTGACTCAAGCGCCATTAGGAGATTCTCTTTTAAACTTGCCTCAAAATAGTAGGGCGATTGTTGGATTCTTGCCATTTGATTGCTAGGATTACTTATTTTTTTCTGATGATTTAATACAGATATTTCCCCTTCCAACGGTTGCAGTACACCCTGTATGCTATCTAGTAAGGTCGTCTTTCCACTTCCTGAAGCACCTCTAATAAGTATTTTACGACCATATGGGACTGTAGCATTAAAATTTTTGATAATTGCTGCCCCATGTCCAATGGCTACTCCTGAAAAATGAATCTCAGGCGTCACTATTGATTCATCAATATGATTTTCAGACACTTCCTGTTGCTGAGAATCCTGTAACATTTTCTCTAATTTTTTTCGAGTTGGCTCCGTTGATTGTATCATCCGTAAATAGTTCGAAACATTTCTAAATGGATAGATAACACGGTCGCTGGCTAAAAATAAAGCGATAACAATACTAGCATCTAGTTTCCCTTGGGTTACAAATACTAGAGCTACAGTTATTGGAACAATATAACTTAACCACGATAGCATGGAAGAAACGAGATTAACTATGCTGTGTTTATTATTTAATGCCTCATTACTATTTTCTAAGTCATTGACAACTGTCTCAGCCATCCCTAAAAACTTACGATTCGCACCATATGTCCATAGAACCGAAAAACCTTGAAAAATATCTTTTATGCTACGAATAAATTTCTCATTCGACTTTGTAAAGTGCTCTGTTGCTGTTCCTAGATATTTGCTAAATAGTATTGCTGGCAACATTGGAAGAAATGAGAAAATAATAAATAATACAGAAATTGCAGGACTTAGATAGACAAGATATATCAATGAAACTGCCCCTAAAAGACTGTAGTATAAGCAATCAAAAAGAACGGAAAAATATTTATCTTCTACTAATTTTAAATCTACTGTTAATACCGCAAGAGACTCTGTAACATCTAATGCATTTCCCTTATTTCCAAGATAGTTTAACAGCTCCATCTTATACTTTTTATGCAGATTTTTTAGTAAATCGTTTTTTATTATTGAAACAAATAAATCTGATAATTGAATCAATAAATAGAACAATATACTGCAACCGGCGAATAGTAAAACATCTTTTACAGTTGATTCCGAGCTAAATTGACTAACTCTCGAAATAACTTGAGACATAATAATACCGTCAAAACTCGCTCCTACCAATGCAAGCAAGAGTAAACATATTTTAAACTTAGGCAATATTCTCCATACCTGTTTTAATTTCATAATCCGTTCTCCATTTTCTAAAGATTTCATCAAGTAAATATAAAGCAAATTCTGAGGGTGCTGTTTGCACACCTTGCTTATATTTTACGTATCTGTATAAGACAAGTATAGAATACTTTTCCAGAAAAATCAATTACTTTTTTGTTTATTTTATAATTTTTATAATATTTTTGAATTATATTCTGTTTTAGAGTGTCTTTTTACTAAAAATCTATCTAAAGAGAAAAATTCACTTTACAGATTTAACTAGATATAAAAAGTCTGAAAATGATTTTAGTTGAAAAAGTCTGTTAACAAAGATAGGGACACCTTTAGGTGAAAAGATGGACGAATATAACTAAGCAAACTTCCAAAATGCGCCGAAACACGAAAACAGTCGACCGCAGTCGACTGTTCTCTAGGAGATTATATGAAAAAGATATGCCAGCCGTTTGAGCTTTAGCTCTTACGGATGACGATACTGAATACTATTCAGTAAAGTTGTTCGCTATTTCTAGCTTGAATATAGTATATAGCTACTAACTTAAAAGAAACTGAAAGTTTTCTTAGCCCTATCTTAAATTGATTCTTGTTTTGAATACCTATACTGAAAAAATAGCACCCCTGCTCGGAAGGCATTATCTAAAATCGTTGCAATCCAAATGGCTGACAAACCGATTTTAAAAAATGTTACAAGTAAATAAGCTATGCCAATCCGCACTAGCCACATACCGATAGTTGTGGCATAAAAGGGTAATCTAGCATTTCCTAAACCTTGCCAAAGAGCTGTCAAAATAAGAGTGCCAGCTGTAAAGGGAACTCCCAACATGGCATAAAATAATACTGTTTGACTAGCTTGTGCTACTTGAATATCCTTAGTATAAAGACCGATCAGGAAAGGCCCCGCAAAATAAGTCACACCAGCCACCAAAAACATAAACAGCAAAGAAAGGCCAAAGCTTGTTCGAAAAATATGTCGGACCATAGCCTTATCCTGTCTGTGTTTCGCTGTAAGGATAATTGTCGCGGTAGCAATCCCTAAAGCCGGCATATAATTAAACTGCGTCAGGGTTTCTCCAATCGCATTTCCAGCTACCGTCGCTGTTCCTAAGCTGGTAATCAAAGCTACGACTACCACATCTCCCACCCGCATCATCAACCGTTCACCAGTTGCTGGCAGGGCAAGTCTAAGCAGTTCTTTATCAAAGGACCAGGTCCATGGTTTTAAAGAAATCGGTAAGCGAGACCAAAGCAGACTACAACCAATCAATCGCGATAATACCGTTCCAATCGCAACCCCAGCTACACCTGCATGAAGCACAAAGACTGCAAATGCTGAAAATAGTGCATTTAAAATGTTAGAAAACAGGCTGATATACATAGGAAAACGTGGTTCCCCCAAGGTTCGTAAGATTGCACTCAAACTTGTCATAAGTCCCAAAAAAAGCGCTCCCCCACCAACCAATATCAAATAAAGACCTCCAGCCTGTACCACTTCTGACTCTGCCCCCAAGCTAGTAAGTACTATTGGACCTGCCAGAACTGAAAAAATTCCTAAAATAAGACCGATAAAAACTGTAAACTTGACACTTTCACTAGCAGTTCCTCCAATGCCTTCTGAGGCCTCTTCACCTAAAGTCTGAGCCAAACGAGAAGACACCGCTGCTGCTAGGGCAATAAAAACCGCCTGATAGACGGCTAAAATATTATTAGCAAGGGAAACTCCAGACAAAGCTACGATGCCAATACTGGCTACTAGATAAGAGTCTACTACCCCCATTAACATCTGGAGAAGGTTTTCCCCCATGGCTGGAAAGGCAATGGTTAAAATTTCTTTATAGGTTTGTTTGTTCATAATCTCTATTTCAACTGTTTAATATCTACTATTTTATCACAAACAAGATTCAATAGCTCTTCATCGTGAGAAATTAACAAAACCAACTTATTCTTCATTTTTAAGTCTACTAAAGCGGAAGCAACTTGCTGCATTCGTCTCAAATCCAAACCGCTCGTCGGTTCATCAAAAATGAAAATTTCCTTATCTGCCAGTAAGCTAGCTACTATCATCACGCGCTGTTGTTCACCACCCGATAAACTGACCGGATGTCTCTCCAACAAATCCGATAGACCAAAACGAGCTACCAAATGTTCATCGACAGCTCTATTTTTCCTTCCAAGAGTAAGTTCTCGCTCAACACTTTCCGCAAATAGTTGGAGTCGAACATCCTGCATAACAAAGGCTGTTTTTTCCAATCTCTGGCGACTAGATAAGGTTTGACCTTGCCAAGAAATCCTACTCTTCTTATCTTCCGCTAAACCGACCAGATAACGAGCAAGGCTTGTTTTTCCAGAACCATTCGATCCAACCAAACCCACCACCTGTCCTGGTGCCAAACAGAGTTTTTCAATCTCGTAGAGAGTATTCTCTTTCTGACTTACCGATAAATTTTCAACAAGTAAACCCTCTTTATCATTAACAAACTGGTCCGCCAGCTCCGCTATTGCCCGCCCATAAGGCTCCGAGTCATAACAACGCAGTCCCATATCCTGACGGCATTCTTCTGTCCGACTTAAAAACTCATCTGCTAGATAATCCGTCACCACTTGCCCATCTTGAAAATATAAATAGCGATCTGCCAACTGACTGAGATAAGACAGTCTATGCTCGGCAAT
The DNA here is from genome assembly GCF_019754175.1 of Streptococcus sp. 2018162. Lineage (NCBI taxonomy): Bacteria > Bacillati > Bacillota > Bacilli > Lactobacillales > Streptococcaceae > Streptococcus > Streptococcus sp. 2018162. The sequence continues at coordinate 15,913 of NZ_JAIJZP010000005.1, forward strand.
AATAATGGTCTTTCCTTGGCTTTTTAAAGTTTTCAAGATGTCCTGTACAATCGCAATCCCTTCCTGATCTAGGTTGGCAGTCGGCTCATCTAAAACCAAGACATCTGTCCCTTGCATGGCTGCAACAGCCAAGGCTAGACGTTGTTGCTGACCACCTGATAGATTGGAAATCGTTCGCTGACTAAGAGAAGCCAAACCAAATAATTCCATAACCCAAGCCAGGCGATTCTCGATTTCTTCTCTTGCCAAACCCTGATTTTCACAAGGAAAAACCAATTCCTGCAAGACCTGACTATGAAAAAATTGAGTAGACGGATGCTGAAAGACGGAAGCAATGTGCCAAGATGTTTCTTCCAGACTAGATTTTTGTAAATCCAAGTCCCCTAAGAAAATTTGTCCCGAAAGCTGAGCAGGATAATATTCTGGCGTCAAACCATTCAGTACCTTGAGAAAACTAGACTTCCCAGAGCCACTCTGCCCACATAAAACAACACACTGGCCTTCTGGAATGGTCAGATTCTCTATCTGCAAGGCTGGTTTATCTGCCCCTGAATAAGTTAATGCTACATTTTTTACCGTCACAGCCGGACGAGAATCAGAAAACCGATACAACATAAGCAAAGACTCCAATCTAGCACGGTCCAAGACGACCGAATATATGCAGGTGATTTTGTAGATACAGCCAAACCTTTTGTCAGACTGGCTACTGTCAATTCCTGAGCTGTTCGCAAGAGAGACATCATCAAGGGAACCAAGAAAAACTCCATGTACTGGAGTGGCTTATAAACCACATCTCTCTTCCGTAAAAAAATTCCTCTAACCTTCAAAGAGGCACAAATCGTACGAGCATCCTGTTTAATGGCAGGCAGGAAACGAAACATTACTCCCAACGTCAAAAGAAATACCTCTGGCAAGTGCCATTTCCGCAAGCCATGAATGAGTTCGTAACCACTTGTCGTCATCAGCAATAGATGTCCTGCCAAAAGCGGAGGCCATGTATAGGTCAATACAAGCAACAAATGCGTCAGCCATGCTGGTAAAAATGTGATATAGGACATCAGACAAAACATAGCATAGGCTATCGGACTCATTATAGCCATTTTCCGCTTTCCAGAAAACCAGAAAAGCAGGCTAAGGCCTAAGACCAGCACTGCATTTTCTAGTATTGTAAGACGCATCCCATAGGTAAAACTAGTGAAGATGACGAGAATAATTTTTGTACGAGCATCTAATTTCATGAAAGATAACCTGATTGTTTAAAATAGCGCTGAAGCATATATTGACCAAACAGACCACTGATAAGAGCTGTTAAGATAATGGTCGTTGACAACCAGAGTACATTCCCTGGAGTGAAATCAAGCATGACACGAGCGATGTATTCTGCTGATTTTCCACGGGCCAAAAGATTGGCCTCATAGGCATCACGCATGAACCACATAAGAATAATCGGTCCCAGGTTTCCAAAAGAGAAAATGATATAGCTAAGAAGATTGGTCCATTTTTGTTTATAGTGACCTGACTTCGCTACCATTTCTGCCAAAAAACCAAAGGTCAAGCTTGGGAGAAAGGCCGCTGTCATATAGCCTGATAGGAAAAAGAAACAGGCCATTACTGCTCCAACCAGACTAATTGAACCAAATTTACCAACCTTGGCTACCAATAACATATAAACAGGTCCTGCCAAAAGGGCTGCTCCAGCAGGTGCATACATCATATTACCCGAACGATCAAAAACCAAGCTCAACAAGGTTCCTAGACCAACACAAACAAAGTAGAGGGCAGCAAAAGCCCCTGTTACCATCAGATCTTTTACTTGTAATTTCTTCATTTATTTTTCCTTTACTAATTGTCCGTCTTCCAAGCGGAAAATGGTATCTGCACAAGCCATGGTTGAGCTTCTATGGGAAATCAAGAAGACCATGCCCTGACAGTGTGCCTTAACCAGCTGGATAAAGCGAGCTTCATTGAGCGAATCCAAGTTGCTGGTCGGCTCATCAAAGATATAGCAGTCCGCGTTTTTGAGCAGGGCCCGCATGAGTTCCAGGCGTTGTCCTTCTCCTGCGGAAAAGTCACTGGCTTCCACAATCGTATCCAAGCCCTGCGGTGCTGCCAGAATCCGTTCTTTCATGTGGCATTTTTCTGCCAAGTCCATAATGGTTTCATCCGATACATCCGTCCGCCCCAAGACAAGATTTTCTCGAATGGTCTGGCGGAAGATTTGCGGTACCTGAGGCACATAGGCAAAGGAGCCTTGCAAATGAGCCTTGTCCACCTTCCGACTATCCAAGCCAGACAGACGGATTTGACCTTGCTGCCAGTCATACCAACGCATGATTAGTTTCATCAAGGTGGATTTTCCTGCACCGGACTCACCGACCAGACCAATGATGCCCCCCTGTTCAAACTGGACAGACAGGTTACGATAAAGCCCTGTTTCTCGGTCATCATAGTCGAAGTCTAGTTGCTCAATAGCAATCTCCGTCACGCTGACCTCAACCAAGTCGCCTATTCGCTCTGCTTCTTTTTCATCCAAAAGAGCATAGATATTCCGACCAGCATTCATGGCCCGCTTGAAACCAAGGGGCAGACGGCTGAGCTCTAAGAAGGGAGCAAAGGAGCTGGTAAAGGACACCAGGAGAGCTACTCCTGTCGCTAGTTCCAAGTTTTGACTGCCTACCAAGTCGAAGGTCAACCAGGCAAAGCCCATGATAGACAGACCTACCACTAAGAATGACACAGCATACTGCATAAAGTTGGTCTGGGCAACCTTTCGCTCCTGACCATTGACCTCTTGACTTTTCTGTGTCAGATTGGCAAACCGAGCATCTGTCTGTTGGAACTGCATGAGATCCTTCATACTCTTAAGACTTTCAATAAAGTAGGAAACATAGGCCTTACGACTGGCATTTTGCTCCTTGAGCAAGGGTTGCAACTGCTGGGCAAATCGATTGGGAATGGCAATCGCTAAAAGGGCATAGGTCACCAAGGCTATAAGGGCCAAGCCCCAGCTGGATAGACCAAAATAGACTGTCAATCCCAGAGCCACTAAAATCCCTGTACAAATCGGAGCAATGGTATGGGCAAAGAAAACCTCCAAGGCCTCGATGTCCTCCCCAATCATCTTGAGCAGGCTACCACTGTCCTGTCGGTCCAATTTCCCAGGAGCCAAGGCCCGCAATTTTGCAAAAATCAGACGGCGGTAGGCAGCCAGAGTATGAAAGGCCACATAGTGACCAAAATAGTGCTCACCATAGCGGAAGGCACCGCGTAGAAGAGCCAGAATGACTAGGGCTACCAAGGTCCATAGCGGAGCAGGATTGCCAGCAAGGGCAGCAAAAGCCAGGTAGACCAAGGTTACTGGAATCGCAATGGTCACCACCTGTCCCAAGACCGCAAAGCAGACCGCCACCGCAATCCGTGGCAAGAGATGTTTCATAGACTGCAAGAGTCTTGGAATCAGCACCCGTGTCGGCATTTCTTTCTTATCCATAAACGGCTTCCTCCAATTCTCTTTGTTGATCGACCAGCTGACGATAAGCCGAGCTAGTCTGATAAAGTGTAGCATGACTGCCTGTCACAGCCCCCTCCGCAGACAAGAAGAGAATATCATCTGCCTGCTCCACCTGCTTCATCTTATGGGTAATAATGATGACAATGGCATCTTTTGCTACCAGGTTAATCAGGTCGTAAATCAAACCTTCATTGTCCTGATCGACGCTAGAAGTCACCTCGTCAAAGATATAGAGCGAGCGTTTGGCCAAGACCGCACGGGCACAGATGACCTGCTGGCGTTGACCAGGTGACAAGAAAGCACCGTCATCGCCCACAATCGTGTCCAGACCGTCTGGCAGATGCTTGACAAACTGCAAGACCCCATACTGATTTGCCCAAGCCAAGATGTCCTTCTTGGACCAGTCACAAGCCATGCGTAAATTCTCATAGTTCGACTGGTTGAGCAAGGTGGACTGGCCCGACACATAGAGTACCTGCTCATTCAGAGATACCTGACTGACACCTGAAATCTCCTGCTCACCCAAGTAAATCGCTCCCTTATCCGCCCGCAAGCGTCGCAAGAGCAACTGGGCCAAGGTCGTTTTCCCCTGCCCTGACTCACCGGCCAAGGCATAGACCTTTCCAGCCGTCATGGTCATAGAAATATCTTCTAGGACTGACTTTTCTCCGTAGGCAAAGGCCAGATTTTCCAGTTTCAGACTGTCAAAAGCAGGCACATGGGCAGCATCGATTTCCTGCTCCGCTGTCATGCTGTCCAAGAAACCAAAAATGCGATCCGCCATCTTGGTATTCATCATGACCAAGTGCATACCGTAGCCCTGCTCCCGTATGGGTGCAAAAAACTCCGTCGCAATGAGGACAAAGAAAAGCATACTAAAGAGGGAGAGATTGCCTGCCGCTAGGCTATTGACCGCCACAAAACCAGACAGACCAATCCCCAGATACATAACTGCATCCATGTAGCCCACCGCTTGCAGCTGGAAACTGAGCAACTCCATGGTCGCATCGCGGAAGTCCTCCGCCTGTTCATTGAAGGTCTTTTCATAAGCCGCGTCCGCCTGATAGGAATAGAGGGTGTTGAGCCCCTTGAGGTCGTCCAGGAAAAGATTGCCCACATCCATGTAGGAGCCCCAGTAGCGATTCATGATCCGCTTGGACCGCTTTTGCATAGCGATAATGGAAATAGGGATCAGAGGCAGGGCCAAGATGAAAATGACCGCACCCAGCGGGAAAATCAGAAAGACCAGCAAGAGCACAGTCGCACAGTTGAACTGAGTCCGCAAGGAAGAAGCCATGTAATAGGAATAGTAGGTATCCAGGCTGTCAATCCCCTGGGAAGCGATGTTAAAGACATCTGCCGCTGTCGCTTTTGATGCAAACTGACCGTCCTTGGCCAAGAGGGCCTCAAAAAAGGACTGCTTGAGCGAATCCCGAGCAAACTGGGAACCCAAGCCCTGCAAACGCTTGGCAATCAAGGCCACACCATAACCAAAGGCATTGAGCCCTAGCAAGATGAGGACAAACTGTACTAAATCAACCTGACCACCCTCATAGTAGGTCACAAAGCCCTGGGCAATCAAATAGAAGGAAATAATCCGCATCAAAAATTGTACCCAGGATAGAAAGGCTGCCAAATAGACTAGCTTCATCTTGGGCTTGATGCGTTCTTTGAGCCGCTTCAAGAGGGCTTTTTTCTTTTCACGAGAAATTTTTTCTTCTTGTGCCATTGTTTACCTCTCTAAAACACATTCCATTATAGTATATCATTCTTTGAATTATCTGTAAATTTTAATTTTAATGATAATAAAAAACAAACTGCTCAAAATAAGCAGTTTGTCATAATTCATTTTTTATTAAACACCCAAATAGCGCTCTACTTCAGCCTGCATATCTGCAGCTGCAACAACGGTATTGTGGCGGACTGGTGCTGTTTCCAAACCGTCCACAGCTGGTGGCAGGGCTACACCTGAAATCTCATGCAATTTTGCCAGGGCTTCGAAGTCAGTCAAGCCTGACTGGCCTGTCACAGCTTCAACCGCAACCACTGGGAACTTGTACGGACTTGCTGTAGAAGCAATCACTGTCGGAGTTTGGTCACCTGTTTGCTCCACATACTGTTTATAGACAGCTGAGGCAACAGCCGTGTGTGGATCTTCAATGTAGTCTGACTCCTCATAGACACGCTTGATTTCCGCAGCAGTTTCTTCTTCTGTCGCAAAGGCGGCAGCAAAGAGAGAGAGGATATCCGCGTCAGCTCCTTGAATGTCATACTGACCAGCTGTGTTCAAAGCTTCCATGAGCTCAGCTGTTTTGACAGCATCATTACCAAAGAGGTGGAAAATCAACCGCTCCAAGTTAGAGGACACCAAGATGTCCATGGATGGACTGGTGGTCACGCGGAAGGTGCGGTTCTTGTCGTAAACGCCTGTCGAGAAGAAGTCGGTTAGGACATTGTTGTCGTTGGAAGCACAGATGAGCTTGCCAACTGGCAGACCGATCTGCTTAGCGTAGTAAGCCGCCAAGATGTTACCGAAGTTGCCTGTCGGAACGGTGAAGTTGACCTTGTCACCCGCCGCAATCTCGCCAGTCTTAACCAGTTGAGCATAGGCATAGACATAATAAACAATCTGTGGCACCAAGCGGCCGATGTTCATGGAGTTGGCAGATGAAAACTGGAGTTTCTTGGCCGCCAACTTGGCACGAAGAGCCTCATCATTGAACATGTGCTTGACGTTGGTTTGGGCATCGTCAAAGTTTCCGTCAATAGCCACCACGTGGGTATTAGCCCCTGTCTGCGTGGTCATCTGCAATTCCTGGACCTTAGACACCCCGTCACGCGGATAGAAGACGATGATTTGCGTGCCAGGAACGTCTGCAAAACCAGCCATGGCTGCCTTTCCTGTGTCACCTGAAGTCGCGGTCAAGATAACAATCTCATTTTCCAAACCATGTTTTTTCGCTGCTGTCGTCATCAAGTAAGGCAGGATGGACAGAGCCATATCCTTGAAGGCAATGGTTGAACCTCGGAAGAGCTCCAAGTTGTACTGACCGTTGAGTTTAACAACTGGGGCAATAACTGACGTGTCAAACTTGCTGTCGTAGGCATTGTTAATACAGTAGTCCAGCTCGTCTGCCGTAAAATCGTCCAAGAAAGCCGACAAAATGAGCTTAGCAACTTCTTGATAAGAAGCATCTTTAAGAACAGAAAAATCCAAGTCAACTGTTGGAATCGAAATCGGTGTAAACAAACCACCGTCGGTCGCCAAGCCCTGCAAAATAGCTTGACTAGCCGATACAGTATTTTTAGCATCGCGTGTTGATTGATATACTAATGTCATGGTATCCCTCATAAAAAATCTATTTTTTCTATTCTACCATAAATTGACAGAAAATTGTGAAAGATAGATAGAAAAGTCTCTTTTTCTCGGCTAAACCCTAACTTTCCAACCACTTTCGCTTTTTTCAAGATCTCCACCATTATTTCTAAACAAACAATCCCCTATTTTTCAATAGAGGATTGTCTTACGATATTTGGAGGCAATTTACCTATAAATCATACTCCGTTCAACTGAGCAAGGCTCAGTATACTGACTTGACGCCGAAAAAATTCTAGTCCTAAGTCTTTCTAGACAGATTGACGAAGATAACCCAGTCATCAAGGGATGATTTTCTAAACGAGACAAGGCGAACGACCGAAATAATTCTAGTCCTAAGTCTTTCTAGGCAGATTGACGAAGGTAGAACTGAAGTTCACCAAGGAAATCTAACGACAAAAGACGACGGAATAGGATTATTTCAAACGACCTGGACGTTCTTTGTAACCGTAGTAGGCGTCTTCGATGATTTCTTGCATGTGGTCAACCATTGCTAGACGTGGGTTAGCTGGTGTACATTGATCTTCGTAGGCAAGAAGAGCCAATTCGCGAGAGTGTTCTTTGAGTTCTTTCTCGTCGATACCTTGTGCTTTCAAGTTCATTTGGATACCGATGCGTTCACCGAGGTCGTAAACTGCTTGTGCGTATGCAGCAACAGCTTCTTCTGGTGTTGAACATGGCAAGCCTAGAAGACGAGCGATGTCTTGGTATTTTTCATCTGCTTTATAGTAGTTGTACTTAGGCCATGTAGCTGTTTTAGCTGGACGAGTACCGTTATAGCGGATAACGTATGGAAGCAAGATAGCGTTTGTACGACCGTGAACAGTATGGAAGCGTCCACCAATCTTATGAGCCATTGAGTGAGAAATACCTAGGAATGCGTTGGCGAAGGCCATACCTGCCATAGTTGATGCGTTGTGCATTTTCTCACGTGATACAAAGTCAGCATTCTTCACTGAGCTTTCAAGGTTTTCAAATACTAGTTTGATAGCTTGAAGTGCTAAACCATCTGTAAAGTCGTTTGCTACTGTTGAAACATATGCTTCTGTAGCGTGAGTCAATACGTCCATACCAGTATCTGCTGTAACGTGTGCAGGTACTGTCAATACGAGTGCTGGGTCAACGATTGCCACAGTTGGTGTCAATGAGTAGTCAGCGATTGGGTATTTACGGTTGTTTGCTTTATCAGAGATTACGGCGAACGGTGTTACTTCTGAACCTGTACCTGATGTAGTTGGAATCGCGATAAACTTAGATTTCTTACCAAGTTCTGGGAACTTGAAGGCACGTTTACGGATATCCATGAATTTTTGAACTAGGTCATGGAAATCAACTGTTGGTTGTTCGTAGAAGAGCCACATAACTTTGGCAGCATCCATTGGTGAACCACCACCGAGTGCGATGATTGTATCTGGTTTGAAGGTACGCATCAATTCTGTACCTTTATAAACTGTTGTGATGTCTGGATCTGGCTCAACGTCTGAGAAGATTTGGTAAACAACTTTATTACGACGAAGGTCCAATTGTTCGATGATACGATCTAGGAATCCAAGTTCTACCATTGCACGGTCTGTAACGATCATGACACGTTCAACGTCACGACATTTTTGGAGATATTGGATAGAATCACGTTCGAAGTATGTTTTAGAAGGAACTTTAAACCATTGCATATTATTTCTACGTCTTCCTACTTTCTTGATGTTGAGCAAGTTCATAGCACTTACGTTATCACTGATTGAGTTGCGTCCGTAAGAACCACAACCAAGTGTCAATGATGGCAAGAATGCGTTGTAAACATCACCGATACCACCGAAAGTAGATGGAGAGTTCCAAATAACACGGATAGCACGTACGATTGTACCAAACTCTTTCGCCAATTCTGCGTCTTCCGTATGAATAGCTGCAGAGTGACCGAGACCGTGGAATTCAACCATTTGGCGAGCCGCTTCAAGACCTTCTGCACGACCGTCAACTTTCAAGACGGCAATAACAGGTGACAATTTCTCACGAGTCAATGGTTCTTTTTCACCGATTTCAGCAACCTCAGCTGCCAAGATGTTTGTACCTTCTGGTACTGAGAAGCCAGCCTGCTCAGCAATCCATGCAGCTGGGCGACCAACGATGTCCGCATTCAATTTGCCTTCCGCACAGTTTTTGCTGTTAGCTTTCACACCGAAGCAGTATTCTTCAAGAAGAGCTTTTTCTTTCTTATTAACGAAGTAAGTTTTGTAAGATTTGAATTCTGCTACAAACTCATCGTACACTTCTTTGTCAATGATAACTGCTTGTTCTGACGCACAGACCATACCATTGTCAAATGACTTAGACATGACGATATCGTGTGCCGCTTGGCGGATGTTTGCAGATTTTTCAATATAGGCTGGAACGTTACCCGCACCTACACCAAGAGCTGGTTTACCACAAGAGTAAGCCGCACGCACCATTGCGTTACCACCAGTCGCAAGGATTGTTGCAATTCCGTCATGATTCATCAACTCAGACGTTGCTTCCATAGATGGTTTTGTAACCCATTGGATACAGTTTTCTGGAGCCCCCGCTGCTACTGCTGCTTCATAGACAACACGCGCTGCATGAGCTGAAGATTCTTGTGCAGATGGGTGGAAGGCAAAGACAATTGGGTTGCGTGTCTTCAAAGCAATCAATGACTTGAAGATGGCAGTTGACGTTGGGTTGGTTGTCGGAGTGATACCACAGATAACACCAACTGGCTCGGCAATCAAGGTCAAGCCTGTTACATCATCTTCTTCGATAACACCAACTGTTTTTGTATGGCGCATATTGTTAACCACGTGCTCGCAGGCAAACAAGTTTTTTGTTGCCTTATCTTCGAATACACCACGTTTGGTTTCTTCAAAGGCATGTATTGCCAATTCACCGTGCTTGTCAAGAGCAGCTACCGAAGCCTTAGCCACAATGTAGTCTACTTCTTCTTGACCGAGTTTGCGGAACTCATCAAGAGCAACCAAACCTTTTTGAACAAGCTCATCAACGTGTTTGCGAGCTTCTACTAATTTTTCTTCTGGTGATACAACTTTTTTATCAGCCATTGTGTTCCTCCAAATTTCCTCGTCAACATTTTGTTAACTTTTTCACAATGTTATTCTACAACTTTTATTTTTATTTGTAAAGAGAAATTGTTAATTTTTTCACATTTTTTCTGTTTTGCTATAGTAAGCGCTTACTTTTTCTTGTTTTCAGAAAATAGTCAGATTTGTTTCTGCTTTGTTTGGTCAAAAAATACATAAAGTAAGACAAATCTTTATCATTTATTCTTTCTCTAACATTTACGATACTAGTTTACCAAGAAAACGCTTCCAAGTAAATAGATTTTTTTGAAAATATTGTAGTAATTACGTGATAATTTTCAATTTTACATTCATTTGTCCCTTCTTTTCTACTCTTGCATTTTTGTCTACATTGTGATATTCTTAACAATATAAAATAACTATATTAACACATCCAAAAATGTACATAAAATATTAAAACAGGAGGTCTGCTTATGAAAGCAGTCGTTGTAAATCCAGAATCTACTGGTGTTGTCGTTGTCGATAAGGAACTTCGTCCACTCGAAGCTGGTGAGGCTTTGGTCCAAATTGAGTACTGTGGTGTTTGTCACACTGACCTCCACGTTGCCAATGGTGATTTTGGTAAGGTTCCTGGTCGCGTTCTTGGCCACGAAGGTATCGGTATTGTGACTGAAATTGCTCCAGATGTGACTAGCTTAAAAGTCGGTGACCGTGTCAGCGTTGCTTGGTTCTTCCAAGGCTGTGGTATGTGTGAATATTGTACAACCGGTCGCGAAACTCTCTGCCGTACCGTAAAAAATGCCGGCTACTCTGTTGACGGTGGCATGGCTGAGCAATGTATTGTAACAGCAGACTATGCAGTAAAAGTTCCAGAAGGTCTTGATCCAGCTCAAGCAAGTTCGATCACTTGTGCTGGCGTTACTTGCTACAAAGCGATTAAAGAAGCTCACTTGGAACCAGGTCAATGGATTGCTATCTATGGTGCTGGTGGACTCGGAAACCTTGCCGTACAATACGCTAAAAAAGTCTTCAACGCTCATGTTATCGCCGTAGACATCAATAATGATAAATTGGAACTCGCCAAAGAAGTTGGTGCAGATGTGACAATCAACGGACTTGAAGTAGAAGATGTTCCTGGATACATTAAAGAAATTACTGGTGGCGGTGTACACTCTACTGTTGTAACAGCTGTTTCCAAAGTAGCCTTCAACCAAGCTATTGACAGTGTTCGTGCTGGTGGATATGTAGTAGCTGTAGGACTTCCATCTGAATACATGGACCTCAGTATCGTGAAGACTGTGCTAGACGGTATCAAAGTGGTCGGCTCACTAGTTGGTACTCGTAAAGATTTAGAAGAGGCCTTCCACTTCGGTGCTATGGGACTAGTTGTTCCAGTCGTTCAAAAACGTCCTGTCGAAGATGCCGAAGCAGTCTTTGATGAAATGGCAGCAGGAACTATCCAAGGTCGCATGGTCTTAGACTTCTGCCACTCACACTAATGCGTTCTCCACTATTTTCGGGAGTGGGAAAGAACTCGACTGGTCTAAAATGAGTTCGTTTTCCCACCCCCGCACAGTTGATTAGGTCAGATTTGGAGTGTGAAACACGAACAAATCTGCCAATCAACCCCTGCGCTGAGATGTTGACACGAACTCTGAGCAGTGGAGCTGGGCTTTTTGCCCAGCCTTTTTTTTGCTTTCTAAAATAAAAAAGAAGCAGCCTAGACTACTGCTTCTCCAATTCTTCTAAAATACTTGCGAAATCTGTTTTGAGTGCTTCCAAGCTTGTTTTAACTTGACTTCTTGTCTGGTTATTTTTCACCACAACCTGTCCAGATTCGATTTCGCTACCACCCAGGGTAATGATGGCCTTAGCGCCAAAAACATCTGCTGATTTAAACTGAGCCTTAAGCTTGCGGTCAAGGTAATCTCGCTCTGCTCGGAAGCCTTGCTTGCGGATGGCTTGAACCAACTCGAGCGCTCCGCCATTGGCCTCCTGACCTAAAACTGCGATGTAGACATCTAGCTGGGTGTCGAGAGGGAGCTCGATGCCTTGCTTTTCAAGGACTAGGATGAGGCGCTCAATCCCCATACCAAAGCCAAAAGCTGGTGTTTCAGGTCCGCCAAAGTAGGTCACCAAACCATCATAACGACCGCCGGCACAGATGGTCAGGTCATTACCACCTACCTCGGTCATAAACTCGAAAATAGTATGATTATAGTAGTCCAAACCACGCACCATGTTGGTGTCAATCACATAAGCAATGCCTAAGCTGTCCAACATAGTCTTAACCGCTTCAAAGTGAGCAGTACTTTCTTCATCCAGATAGTCCAAGATGGACGGTGCATTTTCCACTGCAACCTTGTCTTCTTTTTCCTTGGAATCCAACACACGCAAGGGGTTTTCTTCTAGACGGCGCTGGCTGTCCTTAGATAACTGGTCTTTGAGCGGTGTCAGGTAGTCAATCAAGGCCTGACGATAAGCAGCACGACTCTCTGGATTGCCCAGACTGTTGAGGTGGAGGCGAATGTCCTTGATCCCCAACTCTTCAAAGAAGTGATAGGCCATAGCAATGGTTTCTACGTCTGTCGCTGGGTTATTGGAACCAAAGCACTCCACACCAATCTGGTGGAACTGACGGAGACGACCTGCCTGCGGACGCTCATAGCGGAACATTGGACCCATGTAATAGAACTTAGCTGGCTTTTGCACTTCTGGAGCAAAGAGCTTGTTTTCTACATAAGAACGAACAACGGGTGCCGTACCTTCTGGACGGAGGGTGATATGACGCTCTCCCTTGTCATAGAAATCGTACATCTCCTTGGTCACAATGTCTGTCGTATCGCCAACCGAACGGCTAATCACCTCATAATGCTCGAAGATTGGTGTGCGAATCTCAGCGTAATTGTACTGTTTAAAAATGCTGCGGGTAAAGTTTTCCACATACTGCCATTTGGCAGAATCCTGCGGTAGTAAATCCTGTGTTCCTTTAGGTTTTTGTAGTTTCATACTAAAGTGTATAAAGCCAACTTATGTCGCTCGAAGTTGTGCCTCTTCCTTTCCAAATTAAGTCATAAGGGCTCAAACTCTACCAGTCGAGCCTTGCAATCCTCCTTATTTTACCATAAATGCTCTGCTATTTTCCAAAAAAGTGAAAAAAAATCTGTCAAGTAACTTTACTTTACAAAAAACTTTTGTTATACTGTTAAAGTTGACGAAAGTCATACGCACTATTTTAGATTTAAAAGGGGCTTAGCCCTGACATTTAATGGAGGAAGAAAGAAATGGCAGTACCTGCACGTCGCACTTCAAAAGCGAAGAAAAACAAACGTCGTACTCACTATAAAGTAGCAGCTCCAACTGTGAAATTTGATGAAACTACTGGAGATTACTCACGTTCACACCGTGTATCTTTGAAAGGATACTACAAAGGACGTAAAATCGCTAAGGCTGCTTCAGCTGAATAATAGAAGGGAGATACCATGCGCGTAAATATTACACTTGAACACAAAGAATCTGGTGAGCGTTTGTACCTTACTTCAAAAAACAAACGTAACACTCCAGACCGTCTTCAATTGAAAAAATACTCACCAAAATTGCGTAAGCACGTGATTTTTACTGAGGTGAAATAAGGATTCACTACACGTCAGTAGACGGTAGAAACCTTGATTTAATGCGATTCTTGAAATTTTGAATTTCAGTAGATTGCAGTATAAATCAACCGAATCACTACCTTTTTCACTACCTTTTTTGAAATAAGATTTTGATTCGGATAAGTAATAGACCCCACTGGCTAATTAAAGTCAGTGGGGTTTTTGAGTGATTGGAAAAGAGCGAAGTTACTGATTAACAAGATCTACAACGATAATTTCTGGGCGATTAAAAAATCTTGGTACTCGTGTAGATTCTTTGGCCAGACCCCTACTTACAATAAAATTCGAGTTTTCAAATTCATATAAACCACCTGCATATTTCGGAAAAAATCCTTGATTAGGCGCAAATACACCATTAACCAAATAAGGTACTCTCCATTGTCCTCCATGCGCATGACCTGATAACACTAAATCAAATCCATACTTTTGATACGTATCAACTAGTTCTGGGCGGTGCGCTAGTAAAATTTGAAAGTCGGTACTTATTAGCTTCCCTTTTATGTCTTCAAGTTGGTCTAGCAAATTCACACTAGTATCATACTTTTGAAAATATTCAGGATCGTCAATGCCTGAAATAGTGATTGACCGCCCCCGTATATCAACTCTACTAGTATTTCCAGATAATATGGCTACATTCTGTTGTCGCAGATGTTCAAGCATCTGTTCATATCGATTACTCCATATTTCATGATTACCTGACACATAGTAAGTATGATTAAATTTACTTAGCCCGCTCAATAGTTCTAGTGTTTTTCTGTCAGAAAGTTCATCATCAAAAATATCACCACCTAATAAAATGATATCTGGACCTTCTTTCTCTAATACTTCCAAGATTTGTATCTGGTTTTTACCGTAATTTGATGAGTGTAAATCAGTAATTAGAGCAAGTCTGATTGGCTGAGATATTTTGTGACTAGCAAGCCTGTAATGAGTTACTTGAAGCCGACTGTCAAAACCTAAAGCGAGAAAAATTAGGATACAAATAAGAATAAACCATCGTGGCTTAATATTTTTTAGTTTTTTCATTATATGAACTATTTTACCAAATTTCTGTAACGAGCCAACATTTTCAAAAGTTTACTCAATAATAATATCAAAATGTTTTGTATCAACTTCTTTTGGAGCGACGTAACTAATATTTCGTTTGGCATTGAATATATCAGATTCTTCCAGTGATGTAGAGAGTCCACTCCAAGGTTCTAATGCGATAAAGGGACTCTGATTTGTAGTTGACCAAATCACTAAATATGGAAAATCATCAAATGCAATCGAAAGAGTCTTCTGATGATTTTTAGATTTCAAAGTTACCTTTCGTGATACTAATTGATCCAATGTTATGGCATCGTGCTCAAACAGTTGATAGGACAAGTCCAAGATCTTTTGATTTTCCAAGAATGGACGGCGATCTCGCAGATCAAGTAAGCCAGTTTCTGGAAAACTTCTAGGTACTGTACAAGATTCTACTTTTTCAAATTCTAAATAATAGTCTTCATAACTCTCACCATCCAACAAAGGACAATTAAAACCTGGATGACCCCCAATAATAAAGTAAGGTAGCTTTCTATGTCCTTCAAGATTTTTCACCCGATATTCAGTTCGGATTGTATTGCCAAGTAGTGAGTAATTAATGGAAAGTTCAAATTCATATGGGTAATTTTTTACGGTTTCCTCATTTGATGAAATAGAAAATTCCAAAGAATTTTCGGTTCTTCTTACATTTTTGAACATCATTTTTCTCACGAGTCCATGCCTTGGAATTGTGCCTGTAAATGTCGGTCTTTCTGCAGGTTTATAGATAGCCCAATCATTTCGTAAACTTCCACAAATAGGAAAAAGAACTGGTGCTTGACCGCTCCAATAGGTCGGATCTCCTTGCCAAAGATACTCGACACCATCATTGTCTTTTATCGAAGTAATTTGTCCACCTAATTCAGAAAATTGTACTGTTAAGTTCTCATTTTTTAATTCGAACATAAAAACTGCCTCCCTTATATGAAAACAAGGATGCTAACTTGAGCTAGGCATCCTTGTATTATTTTTATTCAATAACCTGTGTTTCTGCTACTTTTTTATACCAATAAGCACTTTTCTTTGGATAGCGTTCTTGGGTTTCAAAGTCAACATAGAACAAACCATATCGTTTCTCGTATCCATTTGACCAAGAAAATACATCCATCAAGGACCAGATGAAATACCCTTTAACATTGGCACCATCTGAGATAGCATCTGAAATCACTTCTAAATGCTTTTTCACATAATCAATTCGACCATCGTCATAGACTGTACCATCTACAAATTCATCTTTATAACCTAGACCATTTTCAGTGATGTAGATTTTTTTATAGTTTGGATAGTCATTTTTCACACGCATGATTTGATCATAAAGACCTTGTGGATAGATAATCCAATCCCAGTCCGTTTTTGGAATATCAACTGGGGACTCTCTACGACCAACTCCTTTGATTTGATACTTAGAACTTCCCTTTTCACCTTTACCATTATGGATAATTTCAGTTTCTCCATCATGAGCTCTCATCCAATCACTCATATAGTAATTGATGCCCAAGAAGTCGTTCAAATCTTTTGCAGCATCTAAGGCCGCGAAGTCTTCATCACGAAGGTCTAATTCCCCACCATTTACTTTCAGAATATGGCGAACACCTTCAAGTGTTTTTTCAGAATAGTAACCCAAGTATGTCGCATCTAGGATAAATTTATTGTGAATAATATCTTCAAGTTCCGCTGCACGGACATCTTCTGGATTGGTTGGATCATAAGGATATTTCGTTGGCAATGCATGTACGACTCCAATTTCTCCACTATAACCAGCATCCTTGTAGAGCTTAACTGCCTTGGCATGTGAAACCATCATATTGTGATGAGATTGGAATACTTTAGAAAGATCATACTGAATACCTGGTGGGAATTTCCCAACAAGATACTGACCGTCACCAATTGGGCCGATTTCATTAAAGGTAGTCCAGTAATTAACTTCAGGGAATTCTTTGAAACAAAACGCTGCATAATTGACAAAGTGTTCAATGTTATCTCGATTTAGAAAGTCACCATTAGAATGTAGCGTTTCTGGTGTATCAAAATGGTGAAGCGTTACAAATGGTTCTACGTGACGTTTATGGCATTCCGCAAATAATTTATGGTAAAACTCTACTCCCTTTGGATTCACTTCTCCAAAGCCTGTTGGGAAGATACGAGACCAAGCAATTGAAATACGAATGCCGTTTACCCCAAATTGTTCACTTAGTTCTAAATCAACTGGATAACGATTATAAAAATCAGAAGCTGGTTCCGCAGTGTACCAGTAATTATCTTCTAGATACTTATCCCATGCAACACGACCTTTTCCATCTGTTTTTGTGGCACCCTCTGCTTGATATGCAGCAGTTGCTCCACCAAATATAAAATCTTTTGGTAATGTTTTAACCATATGCCTACCTTCTTCTATCAAAAATAAATAAGGGGGTAGGAGTTGGAGATTTCACTCCCACCCCCTTTGATTAGAACTGTTGTTTGACAAAGTCAAGAGCACCTTGACCATCACGAGTGAGTTTAATATATTGAGCCCCTTCAGTTTTGGCAAGTTTAATACCCAATGCATCGGTTTCTTGTTTTATATCATCGTAGTTCGATGCCACTTGAGGTGCAAGGATGACTAATTGATACTCTGGTAAAATCTCGCGGTGAGCTCCATAACTTCCTGCTGTTGCTGTGACTGGAACACCGTATTCCTTTGCAGCTTTAGTTAAAGCGTTGGCAAGCAATCCACTTGTACCGCCTCCTGCACAAAGCACCAGAACGTTTGTTTGTTCAGAAATTTCGGTATCGACTGCAGCTTTTTCAAGAATAGCATCTGCTTTGGCAGTATTAAAGTTAGCTGCCACTTTTTCTTTCAAGCTATTTTCTACTTTACCTGATTGTTCCTCAGCAAGAATTTGCTCATCGTAAACTTTCAAGAATGGATAATAGATAAGAACATCAACAACGACCAATAGGATAGCTAGTGCAAAGGCGAGTGGGGCAAAGTTTGTTCCCATGACAATCCCCAAAGGACCTGGAGTTGTCCATGGTAAGTTGACGCTGAAACTGTTCATTTTTAGCGTATCAACAAAGAATTTGAAAATCCATACGTTAGCAATTGGAGCTAAAATAAATGGAACAAAGAATACTGGGTTAAGTACAAGTGGTGCACCGAACAAGATTGGTTCATTTACACCAAAGAATGTTGGAACAACTGAAGCACGTCCAATTGCTTTGTTTCGTTTAGACTTAGTCAACCACATAAACATGAATGGCACAACCAAGGTAGCACCTGTACCACCCATTGTCACGATAAACATTTGAGTACCTGAAGTCAGGATTTTGTCAGCGTGTTGACCCGCCTGTAGAAGCTGGAAGTTGGTTTCAATGTTGGCATAAGTAATGGCTGCAATTGCTGGCTCAACAATTGATGGACCATGAATCCCTACAAACCAGAACAAGGCATAGGCACCAAAGATAATGGTAATACCAAAATAACCATCTGCTGCTGTAAATAATGGCTCAAATAATTTTAGAATAGCCTCAGCAACGTTTGTTCCAACCAGTTGACGTGTCGCAAGATCAATTCCATACAAGACAAAGATAGATAATGCATATGGAATTACGTCTTTAAATGCCTGGGATACGTTCGGCGGAACTTCATCTGGCATACGAATGGTGACATTGTTTTTCACACAGACCTTATAGATATTAACTGTAATGAAGGCTGCTAGAAAGGCTGTCAAAAGCCCTTTAGTTCCCATGTAACCATTGGCAAAACCACCTTCAATACCATCAGAAGCCAGTAATAGGAACCCTGAAATTGAGGCAATCATAGTTGAAATGAAGTTGATTTGATTGGTTTTTGGCAATTGACGGTTAAAAGCATCTGTCAAAGATTTTGCGGTCGTTCCTGCAACTAGGACAGCTACAATCCCCATTGTGTAACCGTAAGGTTTCATGATGGCCGCAACCGCTTCATCAGACCAAGTAAATCCAAAGATATTCGGCACGAAAGCTACCAATAGGAAGATACTTGAGAACAAAATAACTGGCATGGCTGCGATAAAACCATCACGGATAGCCCTTAAATAAGGGTTTCTCGAAATCTTTTCAAAGAAAGGCTTCCCTTTCTCAATGAATTCAATCAATTTATTCATTACTTATCACCTCGTTTATACAGTTCAATCATATGACTCATCATATCTTTCAATAATAATGTTGTCATGAGATGGTCTTGACCATGCATAAGTGTCACACTAAAGGCTAAATCCTCACCAGCCGCTTCTTTTTGCAACAAGCTAGTCTGAGCATGATGGGCTTCAACAATACAAGCATTGGCAGCTTCAACTAGTTCCTCTGCTTTTGCATAATCACCTTTTTGAGCCGCAGCCAGGGCCTCCATCAATCGAGAACGAGCATCACCAGCGAACGCAACAATCTCAAAACCTAATAACGTAATTTCTTCTCTGTTCATAATATGAACCTCCTTTTAAAATTGAATTGATTTACAATAACCGTTGAATATGTAGTACAATATAGAACCTTTCACTGTCATTTACAGGTTCATCAACTAATGTTGTGATCATCTCAAAAATCTGGCTTCCAATCAGGTAAGCTCTTGGATTCTGGAGCTTGATATGCTGTTCCAAACTAGCAATCGATTCATTTGACTGATGAGATCTATCTAAGTAATTCAGAAAATAGGACAGATGAATCATAAAGCGATCATAAAAATTGCTATTTTCTTTTGAGCGTTTAATCCCATTCTCCGTTAAGATTTGATCAACCTCTGCTATAATTTTTTTGCTGATGTCATGTTCTTCACTTGTGGGATGAATGGTTTCACCCTTTGCATTAATCAAGTGAAGGGCAATTCTTCCAATCTCATCATTCGGAAAATCTTTTAGCAACTTTTCACGAAATATAGCTAAGGCTTCACGCGCCATTTTATATTCCAACGGATATTCGGCTGAAATATTGGGTAGCTTACTTTCTTGATAAGTATTCTTTAAAACCGCCTGATATGCACAATAGATATGATCTGTCAGTGTCACATACAGATACTCTTGTACAGGGTAATGATACGTTGCTACTAGATGATTGATAACCGTGTAGGTTGCTGAAATAAAATCTAAGGGAATATCTTTTAATAAGGTTAGAAAGTTTTCCTTGGCCTCATCATTTTTTAGCGAAAAGATATTTTCTATCTTATCCTTAACAATTAAATCCCCTTTCTTCTTTTGAAAGGTTATACCCAATCCCATCACGACTGCCTGTTCCTCATGTTCATTTTTCACCAGAGCAGCGTTATTATTTAGTGACTGTATAATCCTAAACATATATTCCTCCTATATTTTTAAGCAAAAAAAGACTACAAACAAACCGAGAATATTCTACTCTCAAATCCATTTGTAGTCTTGCCTAATCGAATTAGTTACAATCCACTCTATTCTTGCTGATGAGATTATTATAGCATATTCTCAGGAAATGTAAACCCTTTCTTTTTAGAAAATGGTTATTTTTTTATAATTTTTCTAGCCAAGAAGTAGCAGTTTGAGACAAGACCGCATCAAGCCCTTCAATATTTTCACGACCAACAGTTCGTAACCATTCACGTGCTGCTTCTTCTCCTTGTTCAATGTAAACTGGCACAACACCTGCCCATGTTGCACGACCACAGAGAACACCGTTAAATTTAGCACCTGCTTCATGTGCAAACACTAGAGTATCTTGGAAAAGCTTAGCTGAAACACCGGCACTTAGATAAATGTATGGCAAATGAGTTGATGCTTCTTGTTGACGGAAATATTCGGCTGCTTCTTCTTTTGTATAAACGATTTCCCCTGTTCCAAAGCCTTCTACAAAATTCATGTTCACAGGTACTTCTACCTTGAGAACATCTACTCCAAAGCGTTCGTCAGAAAATACTTTCATGGCTTCATTTACTTTTCTAGGTTTAACTTTAGCAAACTCAACGCTAGCATTATCCTCAATCGTCTCATCATAGCTCAAAATTTCCAAGAAGAATGGCAAACCTTCTGCCTGACATTCTGAACCTAAGCGTTCAATATAAGCATGTTTTTGAAGATTAACGTATGGATTACCATCGACGTCATAGTAGAGTAGAAACTTAATGGCATCTGCCCCCTCTTCTTTTAATCGTTTTACAGACCATTCTACCAGGCAATCTGGCAAACGACTGGTAGAGCTAGTATCATAGCCAGTTTTTTCATAAGCCAAAAGCAATCCACATTGCTCATCGCGGGCGCGTGAAGCTGGCAAACCAAACTCTGGATCTAACAGAATTGAGGAAGAAAACTGTGTTAGTTCTTCAGAAACTAGAGTTTTTAGCTCTTCCATCTGCTCCACAGTAGGTTCTTCTGCCTGATGTTTTGCCATCATTTTTTTCAAGGCTCCACGTTGGTCGAAGGCAAGAGCTGAAATGACTCCTGCTTCATTACTGACTTTTTCCATATATTTTCTTTTTTCTGCTGTTACTACCATCTTAAACCTCCTCGACTTCGATTTGAGAATACAATACTTCTGAATGTTCTAAGTTGACATAACCTGTCTGTTCTTCCTGAGCATTTAACATGCCCAAAACATTTGCATTTTTTAGTAGTTCTTCATCAGGTAATGCATGTTTCAAACTAGCAGCAATACCTGCAACGGTTGAATCACCCGAACCGACTGGATTGACGACATTGATTTTTGGAATTGTTACACGATAGAACTTGTCATTGTGCTTGGCAAAAGCCCCCTTTGCACCCAAGGATACGACTATCCATTCAATTCCTTGGAATAATTGATCAGACAGAACTTCTTTCAATTCTTGAATATCATCTGTGACATCTTTTCCAATTAACTGTGATAACTCTTCTGTATTCGGCTTGATAACAGTCGGCTTCTGATGGCTTTCTAAAACGTTTTTCAGCGCCTCACCAGAACAATCCAGAACAACAGCAACACCACATTTTTTACAAAGTTCAATGACCTTAACATAATAGTTACTAGCAAGTCCCTTAGGCAAACTTCCTGAAATAACAACAACATCTACATTGTTCAGAATAATTTCAAGGTGTTCGATAAAATTCAAGGCTTCATGTTCTTGAATAGTTGGTCCTTGTTCTAAAATCTCTGTCTGTTGACCATCGTGAAGGACTGCAATGCAATTACGGGTTTCATTCCCAATTTCCACAAAAGAATTTTTAATATCATTTCGAGTGAGTTGTTTCTTTACATAACTTCCAATCTCACCACCAATGAAACCAGTAGCCACAACATCTTCACCGATTTGTTTCAAAACCCGTGTGACATTGAGCCCCTTGCCTCCAGCTGTTTTTTGAACGTTTTCTACTCGATTGACCGTATCCAAATGAAAGGTATCCAATTGATAGGCAATATCAACCGACGGATTTAAAGTGATCGTCAAAATCATGTGAGCCTCCTAGTCGTGGTATTCTCCACGATCCCACTTTTCAAGAAATTCAGTAAAGAACTCTGGATTAGCCTGCTCTTGATTGAGTGTTTCAACTGCAGCAATCTTTTCGATCAAACGTTTGTTTTCTTCAGTTGGTTTGTATTCTGCTTTAATGAAGGCTTCAATGATGTCGCACATAAGCAACTCACCCGTAATTTTGCCACCAAAACCAATGACGTTGGCATTTAACTCTTCCTTAGCGTAAAGTGCGGAGGTCATATCACGAACCAAGGCTGATCGAACACCAGGAACCTTGTTTACAGCATTATTGATTCCAACACCTGTTCCACAGATACAAATTCCCAAATCTGCTTGTCCGCTTGCAACAGCTTCACCAACTTTTTTACCAAAGATTGGGTAATGAGTACGAACATTGTCATAAGTCCCAAAGTCCAATACTTCATATCCTTGATTTTTCAAATAATCTACCACAGCGATTTTTTCATAGGTTACAATGTGGTCACAACCGATTGCAATTTTCATCTCTTATTCTCCTTTGTTTACAACAATTAGCACATTTTATTTAGCATATCGACACGGATTTGGTGACGGCCGCCATCATACTCACCTTCAACAAATCCTTTAACGATATTTTTAGCAATTCCTTCTCCTACAATCTCACTACCGATTGTAATAATGCGAGAATTGTTGTGTCCTCTTGTCATATAGGCAGAACGTTCGTCTGAAACTTCTGCAGCGATCATGCCTTTGACTTTAGTTGCGGTCATAAATGGACCAACACCATAAGCATCAATCACAATACCAAGATTTCCTTCCTCTTGATTGACTGCTGCAACTACCGCCAAAGTTGTATCAACAAAATCACTTCCATCACTGACATCTTTAAAGTCATATGATTTCTCTAGCAAATAATCTTTAATAACGTCTTTTAGTTTTGAGCCCGCTGGATCAGCACCGATAATGATTGTCATAACCTATCTCCTAACAAACATAGAAAGTTGTAGCCATATATGGCAGAAAATCTTTGTTTTGCAAAACTTAGAAAAGCGTTTTCGCTTTTTATGTTTAAATTATACAACCAAATAAACATAAAGTCAACATGTTTTGTTTTATTTTTGTTTGTTTTTTTCGTATACAAACAAAAAACCAACATTCTTCTGTTGGTTTTGATAACTTTATGATTTTGTAGAAATAATTTCAATGTGGTTATGTAATAATTGGTAGTTTTCATCATTCGCATTCATATCTGTCACTAGTGCTGTCAAATCATTCAAATCACAAAAGGAAGTAAAATCATCTTTGCCAATTTTCGAGGCATCTAGCAGTAGATATTTTTCTAAAGAATGTTTGATGGCAATGTTTTGCGTATAGGCTTCCGCTAGAGTGGAAGTCATGACATCACTTCCCTTAAGTCCGTTACCTGAAAAGAAAATCTTGCTGAATCGCATTTTTTCTAAACTTGTATTGGTAATTTCTCCTACAAACGATTCTGTCACTTGGCGATATTCTCCTCCAAGAAGAAAGACTTGAAAATCCTCTGTCTTCTTTTGAGATAAGATTGTAAAAACTGGCATACAGTTTGTGATGACAGTGAGACGAGGATTATTAATGGCCTCAGCCAGAAAAGCAACTGTTGTGCCTGGACCTAAAAATACCGTGTCGCCATCTTCTATCAGTTGTGCTGCCCTTTCTGCTATCTCTTGCTTAGCTTCCTTATTTTGAATGTGTTTCTCAGAATGAGAATATTCACGATATTGAAAAGCCTTATTACTTCTAGCACCGCCATGGATTTTTGTTAAAACGCCTTGCTCTTCCAACTCTATAAAATCACGTCGAACAGTCATATCAGTAACATTTAGCAATTCAACAATCTCAGAAATTCTAACTGTACCTTTTTTGTTTACCAATCGTGTAATTTCTTCTAGTCGTTCTCGTTTATTCATGTTTAATCCTTTATTGTTTTTTTACATTATATCAAAAATCAACAAGAAGATGTTGGAATTTTGAACATTTATTACAATTGGAATAGAGACTTAATCTTTTTAAAAATCCGTTATTCTATTATATAGTCAAGGTACTATTTCACCAAATTCCTTTTTTATTAGTATATAGAAGTAATTAATCTCTAGCAAATTATATCCAACTGCAATTCATTATAACTTATAATATCAAATGGGAACTCTACAAAGTTAGACCTTATTATTTTGTTTGTAAGGAAATATGATTTTAGAGAATAGTTTTCCTCTAATCCTAATGGATTACTAGGTATTCCATAGAATCGCTATTCATGGTATTCTACATAACCCATTTTTTACTAAAAGTTGGATCACTTCAATCTTCCATCCTAGTATCAATAAAAATATTGGATAACTACTCGTTCAATGTCATAATTAATAAATTTCCAGGTTTATCTTCTACAATAAATAAGTCGTCAATCCCTTTTCCACTACTATTATCAAGAATTTTTTTGGCATCTACTATTTTTTCTATAGACTCTTGATAGACTTTATCAGAAATCTCACTTGGAATTTCTAAATATATTGTACCTTTATCAGTTGTGGATTTTATAGTTAGTTTAGCAGGTTTTGTTTTTTTATTTGAATCAATGATTACTACTTTTTTCTTTTTAATTGAGCCAACAATCTTAAAAACTAGTTCCTTTAATATGTCCACAGTTAGCCCTAAAACAAGCATTTCTACAAACTCTCTAACTATTCTTCTTTTTTGTTTTTGAATAGATACAAGCCTGTGGCAAGAGTGGCTAAAGCACCACCTAGCCAGCCTATTGCGCTACTTGCTTCACCTGTATTTGGCAAAGTTGCTTTTGGTGCCTCTGCTTTTGGCATCATTGAAACCTTAGATTCAGGCTTCATACCCTCTGTCCGTGTCATTTGAGCTTTCTCTGCTTCTTGTTTATCTGCCTTCGGTTGCTTCATATCTGGTTTCTTAGTTTCTGGCATTGGTTTGTCAGTTTCTACTTTATCAGATTTTGGTGCTTCCGAATCTTTCTTAGGAGCTTCCATTTGTGGTGTGTCCATTTGTGGTTGCTCTGCCTTTGGAGCTTCGGCTTTCGGCTTTTGTTCCTTAGGCATATCATCCGCCTTCGGTTGCTTCATGTCTGGTTTCTTAGTTTCTGGCATTGGTTTGTCAGTTTCTGCTTTACCAGTTTTTGGTGCTTCCGAATCTTTCTTAGGAGCTTCCATTTGTGGTGTGTCCATTTGTGGTTGCTCTGCCTTTGGAGCTTCGGCTTTCGGTTTTTGTTCCTTAGGCATGTCGTCTGTCTTCGGTTGCTTCATATCTGGTTGTTTAGTTTCTGGCATTGGTTTGTCAGTTTCTGCTTTACCAGTTTTTGGTGATTCCGAATCTTTCTTAGGAGCTTCCATTTGTGGTTGCTCCGCCTTTGGATCTTCAGCTTTCGGTTTTTGTTCCTTAGGCATGTCGTCTGTCTTCGGTTGCTTCATATCTGGTTGTTTAGTTTCTGGCATTGGTTTGTCAGATTCTGCTTTATCAGTTTTTGGTGCTTCCGAATCTTTCTTAGGAGCTTCCATTTGTGGTGTGTCCATTTGTGGTTGCTCTGCCTTTGGCTCTTCGGCTTTCGGTTTTTGTTCCTTAGGCATGTCGTCTGTCTTCGGTTGCTTCATATCTGGTTGTTTAGTTTCTGGCATTGGTTTGTCAGATTCTGCTTTACCAGTTTTTGGTGCTTCCGAATCTTTCTTAGGAGCTTCCATTTGTGGTTGCTCCGCCTTTGGAGCTTCGGCTTTCGGCTTTTGTTCCTTAGGCATGTCGTCTGTCTTCGGTTGCTTCATATCTGGATTCTTAGTTTCTGGCATTGGTTTGTCAGTTTCTACTTTATCAGATTTTGGTGCTTCCGGTTGGACTTCTTCTTGTTTTGGAACTTCTGGCACTGGAGTTTCTTTTGGTTGCTCTTCTGGTATTGATGGAACCTCTGGAGCTGGAACTTCTTTCTTCGGTGCTTCCTCTTTTGGAGTTGATGGCGCTTCTGGTGTTTGTGGAGCGTCTTGTTCTGACTCTTCCTTTGGAGCTTCTGGTTGCTTTTCAGGAGTTGACGGAACTTCTGGCGCTGGAGTCTCTTTTGGTTGCTCTTCTGGCACTGATGGAGTCGATGGCGCTGGAGCGTCTTCCTTCTTAGGTTCTTCCGTTGGTGCTTCCGGTGTTTGTGGCGCTTCTGGTACCTGTGGTACTTCTGGAGTCGGTTTCTCAACTTTGGGTTCCATCGGTTTCAGTGTTTCCTCTGAGGACTTTTTCCGTACAATAGCAACCAAAGTTATATCATGCGAAACTTTTAAATTCTTTTCAATTTCCTTCTCAGGGTCACTTTCAAGAGCCCATCCAACAAATTCATACCCCTCTTTCGTTGTCACTCTTTTTTGGGCTCTTGCAAGAGTATCCTCGATATTACTTCCAATGATTACTTCTTCTAAATACTGACCTTCTTGTAGTCTATATGCACTATCTGGGGTCGTAAGTATATCTCCCTTCTCCTTAAAAGTAACCTTCACTTTTAAACTTTCTTTTGGAATTGTTCCAAGTTCAACTATTCCACTTGATTCAGGCGCCTCTGGTTGAGAGGCTTCCGGTGCTGGTGGTGTTTGTGGCGCTTCTGGTTTTGGTGAAGCCTCCGGAGTATCTTTTGACCCCTCTGGTTGAGGAGCGTCTGGCGCCGGGGTTTGTGGAGCCTCTTGTTTTGGTTCTTCTGGTTTTGGAGTCTCCTTAGGTGGCATAGGGGTTTCTTTCTCAAGGGTAATCTCACGTGCACCTAGTGAAGTAACCTCTGTTCCCGACGAATTTCCATACCTAAAACTCTTCATCACCGCCACAAGAGGGAATGTTTTTTGGCTTGGGTCAGTCACACTAGCAGTTAAAGTATATGTCAACTGAGTAGTAGCTTGTATTTTATCTATGAAGTAAATCTCAGAAAAACGATTTTCTGTTTTCCAATTTTTAACCTTTTCGTTAGGAGCAGCTTGGTCTACAGACCAGCCCCATTGACTATCAAAATTCTTATCACCCTGTCCATTCTCTTTTTTACTAAAGAAACGGTATTTTTGTCCACCGTTATTCTCCGAAGTATTAACATTTGTAGGGAATTTATCAATTATATTAGCTTTCTCATAGTTATTATCAATAATGGCTGTCAACTTCAACCCGTTTGGAAGAACAAAATAAAGACCTCCATTATGGTTGAAAGACCATGCACTTGTGTCAAAGCTTACTTTCCATGTAACCTGACCTCGTTCCGCACTCAAGAGATCTACAGACACTGATTTACTAAGTTTACTTTGATCTCCAGCATTCTTATAATCTGCATTTGATGATTGAATTAGTTCCGACTGTTGCTTCACTACCTTTTCTGCCATATTATCTGAAGGCTCATCATTCACCGGAATTTCTTCCATATCATTACTACCAGAATTACTCATCACCGCACGAGGTTGAAGAAGTGCTTCAGGTGAAGATGGCTCCGTAACCTCTTCGGCTTTCTCATTTAATTCTTCTTCCAAAGTCTCATCGTCTTCAAGCTCCTCTTCAGCTAAAAAGTCGCTTTCTCCTCCATCTGATACTACCGGTATATTAGTAGCATCGCTTGCATTAACTGATGTAACATCTGGTTCTAGCACCTCTGCTTTAACCGTTGTCGTTGGATAAAAGGCTAATCCCCCTAATACGACTGTGCTTAATAATAGACTGGACACAACTTTCTGCTTGCTCATAATTGGCTCCTTCTTAAAATATAGATTTATACATTTTCCCACTCATCTACTGAATGCGTTTACATGAATGTTGTCGCATTTCTGGATAGATGATGGCACTTCAAAATATGGACCATACAAAGTATACCAGTCATAGCTATCTTTTACCTGCTACGCACCTGTTTTTTTTGTATTTTTCTATACATTGCTCATGTTGAGCTTTGTCTCCATTTTTTCACTGATACATATCGCAAAGGCTGGTTTTTCCTCCAAAAAAATAACCTATCATTTCACGATAGATTATTTTTCACTATTTCCGCAAAACGATGGGTAAATTGAGCAGTCATTCCCCAGATATTTTCTGGTAGATTTTCATAAAAGGGAACAGAGCGTTTGTGATGACTGAAAGGATAGTCAACCCCACCTCTCAAACGTTCAAAGGGAAAGTCACAATCTGGGATAATCTGTGAATCCAGTTGATAATAGACAGGGGCCGTTTTCAGCAAGGTTTCTAGTGGAACGGTAAAGAATCGAGCCACTTCATCATTGGGTTGAAGAGTCTGCCAGTCCAAGTGAAGTCGACCGACAAAACAGCGAATCGTCGAGCGTCCAAAAACTAGATAATCAATTTCCCCTAGCAACTCAATTTGTTCCTGTTGAATGTCAAGTTCTTCGATAACCTCACGAATGGCAGCTTCTTCTGCTGTCTCACCTTCATCAATTCCACCACCTGGGAAGGAAACTTCTCCTGGTTGAGAAATGGACTCGCTCCGAATCTCATACAAGACCTGCCACTGATTGTCTGACCAGACTAAGGGCAAGAAGACTGCATAGGAACGTTTTTCACCCAAGGGCTGGGGCTGATAGTCTTTCAATAATGCCTGCAATTGATCAGTCATGGCAACTCCTTACTAACTAGTGATTTGTGTTTATTTTAACGAATTTTGTGGCATCTGGCAAGAACTTTGTCTAGATAAAAAAACTGAGAAGTTTCCTTCCCAGTTCCTCATCTTATTTTCCTTTTAACATGCCCATAATGCCACGAGTCACCACGCGCCCAACTTCCCGTCCGACCTGGCTCATCAGGTTCTTGGTAAAGCGGTCCATCATAGAGTCTGTTTTGCGACTAGCTGGCTGACTGGCTTTTTGTGCAGCTTTAGCCGCCTCTTTCTGGGCTTTCTCTTCCATTTTTGCGGCTGCCTTAGCTTCTTTTTCTGCCTGTTTTTCCGCCTCGGCCTGCTCTGCTTTTTTGATGAGTTCGGCTTCTTTGGCCTCTGTCATGGCTAGAATCTGCTCGTGGGCAGATTCACGGTTGACCGCGTCAGCATATTTTTCCATCAAAGGAGAGTTATTGATGACAGACAAGAGGGCGCTCGGCTCGACCGTTCCAAGCATACTCTTCGGTGGGTAAATCAAAACCCGATCCGCAAAGCTTGGTGTGCCGTCAGCTTGAAGGGTAGACACAACAGCTTCACCCACTTGTAACTCCTGAATGACCTTAGCTAAATCCTCCCCACCTTCTTGACGGAAGGTTTCGGCAACAGTCGCAACTGTTTTGAGCTCTTTTGGTGTAAAGGCGCGAAGACCATGCTGGATACGGTTGCCCAGCTGGGCTGCCACGCTATCAGGAATATCCGTCGGATTCTGCGTTACAAAGAAGACACCTACACCTTTTGAACGAATCAAACGAACAATTAATTCAATCTTTTCAAGAAGAACTTTTGGAGCATCTTTGAAGAGAACATGAGCCTCGTCAAAGAAGAAGACCATCTTAGGCTTGTCCAAATCGCCCACCTCAGGCAGCACTTCATAGAGTTCTGACAAAAGGCTGAGCAGGACTGTCGAATAAAGAGTTGGTTGATTGAACAGCTCAGTAGCTTGAAGAACGTTAATAATACCACGGCCATCTTCTGCTGTACGCATCAAGTCAGCAATCTCAAGGCTTGGCTCACCGAAGAAAATCTTACCACCTTGTTGCTCCAAAACGACCAGACTACGTAAGATAGCACCAACCGAACGAGCTGGAATATTTCCATAATATTGGCTCAGCTCTGCTGCATTTTCAGCCACAAAATTCAGCATAGCACGCAGGTCCATTAAGTCAATCAAGAGAAGACCACGCTCATCTGCCACGCTGAAAACGATATTCAAGATGGACTCCTGAGTATCATTCAAGCCCAGTAAACGTGTCAATAAGACAGGTCCAAGCTCTGAAATAGTCATGCGGACAGGAGTCCCATTTTCCCCTAAGACATCCCACAACTCAACTGGATAGCCAACAGGGTTATAATCAAGATAGTGGGTTTTCTCCAAGCGACTAGGATCAATCTCCTTGGTATTAGCCGCAACCAAACTATTCAAATCACCCTTGATGTCCGATAGAAAGACAGGAATTCCCGCATCACTTAACTGCTCCGCCAAGACCTTCAAGGTCACGGTCTTCCCTGTACCTGTCGCACCTGCGATGATTCCATGACGATTGAGTCGCTTGAGCTGCATCTCTGCTCGATTGCTTCCATAGCCAAAAGCAATAACATCTGACATATTTTAGCCTCTTTTCCGATTTTTTCTAGCTTTATTGTAGCATAGTTTTTGGAAAAATAGCAGAGCAGACAACTTTACATTGGATATACCAAGAGAAAAAGAAAAACCCGACGAATCGGGTTCTCTATATTATAGATACAAGAATTTGAATAGTGCAACAGCGGCAATTGATGCGATAATTGGAGCACATACACCAACCCAAGCATACCACCATTTTGAATCAGCCTTGTTTTCACCAAGAACAGATTTTGGAAGAAGGGCATGGACGATACGTGGACCAAGGTCACGTGCTGGGTTAAGACCAGGACCTGTTGGACCACCAAGAGCCGCAACAAGTGCCATAACTAGGAAACCAATGCCTAAGTGAGCAACTGCAATTGAACCTGAAGTATATGGAGCAGTCATTGTCTCAGCGACTGTTTTATCATAGCCTTGTTCAATCAATTTACCAACCAACTCTGCACCAAAGAAATGTTTGGTCAAAGCAAGGGCACCGAAGAACAATACAAATGAACCAACGAACTCATTCAAGAAACCATTAGTTGTCGCAGCTTTACGGCTTTCTTTCGTTCCGTTATCAAGCGCACTGATAGTTGAGAATGAACCAAGAATATGGTTAGAATTTTCAGTTTTCAAGAAGTAAGGTTTGTAAACTGCTACAACCACTAACTGACCAAACATTGCGCCTAACAATTGAGCAACAATGTATTGAGCAACGTGAGCCCAAGGGAAGAGACCTGAAACAGCCAAACCAAGTGTGAAGGCTGGGTTGATATGGTTACCAGAAACGTTACCAAACATCAATGCTGGCATCATAACTGCCAAACCATAGCCAATCGCAATGAGAATCCAACCAGAGTTGTTTCCTTTGGTGCCTTTTAAATCAACGTTTGCAACTGTACCATTACCAATGATAATAAGGAGTGCAGTCGCTAAAAATTCAGTGATATATTTCACTGTCCATGTAACATCCATATTTTTCTTATATTTCCTTTCAAAAGTTAAATTTTTTTTGGACAACAACCATTTTATCAAGTATAATAAACAAAGTAAAGCCATTCGACAAAAAGAAAACGTTTACCCTATAAAAGTAGTAGATAAAGTGAGGAGATTAGGATGGGAGCTACCCAAGATACACTACTATATACAATTGAAAAAAGCATTAAGAAAAAAGCAGATTTGTTTGAACACCGTTTTTCTGCCTACGCTGTACGATCGATACTAGCTAGTCTTTATTTAGGATTGGGAATTGTCATTTCTCTTTATACAGCAGACAAACTCAACCATGTCGCAGAAGGACTCGGGAAGTTTAGTTATGGGTTGATGTTTGGTTGGGGGCTACTCATGATTTTATATATGAATGCCGAACTAGGAACATCCAACATGATGTATATGACAGTAGCCAGCCATCGAAAAACGATTCCTACTAAAACAGCCCTCAAGATGTTGGCAACCTGTATCCTTTTCAACTTTATCGGTGCTGTCCTTGTTTGTTACTTTGTTTCATTGACACTGCCTTATCAGCACGTTGATGCTCACAGCTACCTATTTGAAGCGACAGTGACAAAACTAGAAAAAACACCTCTTACCCAGTTTATTGAAGGAATCTTTGCTAATATTGTTGTGAATATCGGCGTATTTACCTTCTTACGCATCAAAGATGATGCCGGACGTCTCATTTCCGTTATTTTCATCATCTTTATCTTTGCTTTCTTGGGATATGAGCACGTCATTGCGAACTTTTCACTCTTCTCCCTGGCCTTTTTTGCAAATGGTGGACCAGTTGAGGGAATGACTCTATTAAGTGTACTAAGCAATTTCCTCTTTTCTGGATTAGGAAACTACGTGGGGGGCGGCCTCTTTATCGGACTTCTTTATAGTTGGTTGAATAATCAATCCAAACTTTATGTAGACTAAAAAAAACTACGGTTGGAATTCCTACCGTAGTTTTTTTATTGTAAGATAATCTGCGCAACTATAGGACTAATCACCACATACATAATTCCTGTAATCCCAATAGCTAAGCCAGCCATTGCCCCTTGCGTATGCCCATATTTTATCGCTGTACCCGTTCCAATGGCATGCCCTGTTCCTCCCAAAGCAAGACCAACAGCTACCGGGTCTTCAATTTTTAGTAGCTTTAAAAAGACCGGACCAAGAACACTTGTCAGAATTCCTGTTGCAACAACGACTACAAGAGTAACAGTTGCTATTCCTTGCATTTTATCAGTAATACCAACAGCCATAGCAGTGGTGACTGATTTTGGAAAAAGAGAGATTGCTAGAAAAAAATCCATCCCAAACCATTTGGCAATCAGGGCAGTAAAGACAGTATTGACAATACAGGCAACAAAAATTCCCAAAAGAATACTTCGAATGTGATGTTTCATTAGATGGAAAGAACGATACAAAGGAATACCCAGAGCTACTGTTGAAGGCACAATAAGCATATTTAGATAGGAACCTCCTGCATAATATTCCTTATAGGAGATACCTGTCATTTTTAAAAAGACAATAATCAATCCTGTAGCTACCAACAGTGGGGTTGTTATTGGATGAGGAAATCTCCGATAAATCAGCATTCCAATTAAATATGCTGCAATTGATAACATAATACCAAAAATAGGATTTGAAAAAAGTTCAGTCATGCATTCCCTCCACATCAATGTAGTCACCTTCAAACTTTTGCTTCACAAATTGAACAACAAAACCAATTACTAAGATATTTAAAAAAATGGCGCCTAAAATGACGATGATAATAGGAAGTAAATAATCTTTAATTGCATCAAATCTCTCCATAATGCCCACCGCTGCAGGCAAAAAAAGAATGGTCATATTAGCCAGCAAAAAATTTCCAACCGTATGAATGTGGCGAAGACGAATCAATTTGAACTCTAGGGCTAAAAATAGGAGGATTAAGCCAATAATACTTCCCGGAATAGGAAGATGAAAAATAGTCGAAATAGCTTCCCCTAAAAATGAAAATACTAGAATAATCATAAACTGAACATATAGTTTCATCTTTACACCACCTTAAATACTACTAATCCATCTGAGGTCATTCTCTTTTAGTCCAGAAACTCCCTGAATGTTAGTACTGTTATTAAGTTTACTACTCTGAAAATATTTTTCAAGGCTATAAAACGTTTACACATTAAAAATTTGTCTTAAGCTATTTTATTTATTTTGCACATAATCACTTGACAATTTATTTTTGTAGGTGTATATTTAATATATAACAAATTTTGATATATGCAACTGAACACTATATATCAAAACCGAACCCAACTAACAACAAAGGAAAGGAGCGTCCTATGCATTTTCCAATCCCCGCAGTGCTGACAGAATTTCTCATCATGGCTATTTTGGAATCCGATGATTCTTATGGCTATGAAATCTGTCAGACCATTAAATTAATTGCCAACATCAAGGAGTCCGCCCTCTATCCCATCCTAAAGCGATTGGAGCAAAATGACTTTTTGACTACTTATTCCCAAGAATATCAAGGTCGTATGCGCAAGTATTATAGCCTAACTCAGTTAGGTCACGAAGAATTGGTCCGACTCAAAGATGACTGGGATACCTATACAAACACGATAAACGGCATCATAGAAGGGAGCGTCCGCCATGACAAGAACTGAATACATGGAGCAGTTAGAAAAATATCTCAAAAAACTGCCCCACAAAGAATACTTTGAAGCCATCAGCTTCTTTAATGAGTATTTTGACGAGGCTGGACCAGAGCGTGAAACAGAAATTATAGAAGAACTTGGTTCACCAAAAGAAGCTGCTAGTGAGTTGATTAATAACATGCTCAACAAGCAAATCCAGGAGGAGAAGGATCAACAAGAGCCTGTTCAACTCAACTGGAAACTCTGGGTTGGTCTGGGAGCCTTAAGTATGACAGGTCTCTTCTCTTTCTTCCTACTCTTTATCATGGGAGAGTTTATCGGAGTCATTCCTCTGTTTGCAACTCTTATCCTCGGCGCCTTTTTCCTCGGTCGCTACTTCCGTAATTTTAGCCAAACAAAACGAACGCTCTGGTTGGCTATCCTAGCTGTCATTTCCCTGCCTATCGCCATTCCACTTTTGCTCATTCTCCTAGCTAGTCTATTGGGATTGGTGGCGCTCATCTTGGCCCTCATTGTCGGTGCCTTTGTTCTGGGTGTCGGACTTCTCACCAGCGGTGGCTATCTGATTTGGGAAGCCTTTAGCCTTATGTCAGAAGGTTTCAATATCTTCCTCATGGGGTTTGGCTCAGGTTTGTCTTTGATTGGCGGAGCTATTCTCATCTACATCTTGACTGGATTTTTTGCCTACTGGTCTTGGCGACTGGTCAAGGCTTGCTTCAAATGGATCTTGAAACGAGGTAAACGAGCATGAAAAAGAAACTAACCATCGCCATTATTATCGGCTTTGTCAGCCTGATTGCAGGCTTAATTCTAGCTGGCATTGGATTTTTCACTGGGGGCGTAACCCGTTTGGAAGAGGTTGCTGCTCCGACGGAAGTCCATAAGACCTTCACAGATTTGAATACCATTAAAATTGACTTTATCCCCCACAGCGTCTATATCAAGGAGTCTAGCGATAGCAACTACCATGTGACCTATGCCAACTCCGACAACAATATGCAATCCCCCTTAAAACTAGCAGAAAAAGAGGGAACTTTGACCCTTTCTTCACAACAAGAATCTTTTGCTATCGAAGGAATTATGCAGTATCTTGGAGAAAGGTTGGCCCAACGTCGTATCAATGTCTTCTCCGTCACCATTGAAGTGCCTAAAGGGAAGACACTGGATAAATTAGAGGGACACAATCTCCACTTCTATGATTTTGGCGGTTTCACGATTGAGAATATCCATATCAAAGAGGCAAATCTGTCTGGTGGTGTCACTCTTGACAAGGTGACTATTAACAGCGGTCAGATTGAAGCAGGCTACTTCCAAGCGACACAATCCACTCTAAAAGATATGCACATCAACCTCCAGGAAAGTAGCATCCACCTATCTGAAACCAGTTTGGAAAATGTTACAATTAAAAACTACCAAGAACTGAATGCAAATCAATTGACTCTCCTAGGAAAAAACGTCCTCACTCCTTCCGAACACAGCCTATCTGTTACAAATATAAACCTAACAGATAAGAGCTTACAAGACATCAATCTGAATATCAGTACACAGCTGGACATCAAAACACTTGCGGAACACTTAGGCTACCACTATGAAACCCTCGAAGAACTAAAGCAAGCTGTTGGTGATATGAGTTACTTCAACGAACAAGCTGAAAACGTCGGTATTTTCACTAAAGATAAGTATCAAACATTATCGATCAAAAAAGAGGAGGATAAACAAACCTTAACTTTGGAGAAAAAAGAGAGCAATAATAGCCTGACCATTACTTCAACTAACGCAACCATTAATTTACGAACACCAACACCAAAATAACTACATCAACCAAAAACCAACTGTTCACATGGAGCAGTTGGTTTTATTATTATTCATCTTTTTGATTATAAATCAAGAGACCTAGTCCCATAAAGCCTACTAAGAAGAGGCTCAGCATCCAAACTTGATGACTACTATTTCCAACCATTGAAATGGTTTGACGAAGTCCTGAAACAGAATAGGTCATTGGAAGATAGGGCTGAATGACTTGGAAAAAGCGTGGGCTGAGTTCGATTGGGTAGGTACCTGCGCTTGATCCAAGCTGTAGTAACAAGATAATTAAACTTGCGAAGGATCCGAAACGATTATTCCAACCCACCAAGGCTGTAACGAGGGCCATGAAGGTCCAAGAGGCTAAGAGGATTAATCCCAAGGTTGCCATTGGATGAGCCGGTTCGATTCCAATCAAGCGAAGAACACCGTACAGAATCAGTGCCGCTAGGCTGGCTATCGTACCATTCAGTAACAATTTCCCTTTGGCCCAATCCCAACGATTCTTGTAGGAGCGATTATCAATGTGTTTGACAAAAATAACATTCGCTGACAAGGCTGCAACCATTAGTGCGACAGATACCATATAAGGAGCCATTCCGACACCGTTGGTCTTCACATCATCTTGGTCGCTGTGTTCCAAGGTGACTGGTTGAGAAACTGCTTGTGCATTTTTGTCTTCTACAGAGATGACTGATAGTTGTTGACTGGCTGAGCTGAGTGAATTTGTTAGGGTTTCACTACCTGTACGAAGACTGGAAATACCGCTTGTCAAGGTTTGACCGCCACTAGCTAATTGATCCGCACCAGCAATTAATTGCTGACTACCTGAAGCCAGTTGTCCTGAACCGCTGACAAGTTGACTGGAGTTGGATGCCAAGGTTGCCAATCCTGATGTTAACTGACCACCTCCTGATTGGATACTACTATTATTCGCAACCAACTGGGCGCCACCTGTTGCTAATTGGGCAACACCTGCGGTATAGGCTGTTACTCCTGACATGAGTTGACTCGCTCCATTTGATAATTGCGTTTGAAGTTGACTCACACCACTCGTCAAGGCTTGAGTTCCTGGTAGAACTTGCTGGTTCAAAGCTGTGTTGACCTGAATCAAGCCACTTGATAGGTTTTCAATGGCTGTTGTGGCGCCTGGCAATGCTTGATTGGCAGCCGTGTTAATCTGACCGACAGCTGATTGCAGCTGGCTCATTTGTGTTGCCATGCCAGAAAGACTTTGTAGGCTAGATAAGGCTTGACTGAGTTGAGACAATTGACCCAAAATCGTTTGGGCTGCTGTCGCTGTTGTCGAAGGCGAGTTTTGGAGGGCGCCAACCAATTCAGCTTGCTGATCAGCTGTCAAGTTCTGATAGGTAGCCGTTGCTTGCAAGGCTGCAATGCTGACTGTTTTATCAGCTTGAGCTGCAGTCAACAATCCTTGAGCTTGAGCCCCCATCTCTGTCAAGAGGCTAGATAGAGTAGAGGTATCTACTGCAAGTCCTCCGATACTTGATAGGCTATCATTTAATTGATTGATGGCTGCTTGCAGCTGAGGAAGTCCTGTCAATAAGGCCTGTATTTGACTAGACTGTTCAGCAGACAAACTAGTTGAACTAGCGAGTTGCTCCAAACCTGCCTGCAATTGATTGGCTCCTGTTACCAGTTGTTCAACCTGGCTTGCTCCTGTTTGCAATTGTCCCACCCCAGCGATGAGCTGAGAGGAATTAGCATTTAATTGCTCCGCACCTGAAGCAAGACTCGCTACCCCATTTGTGTAGGTTGTTAAGCCACTGGAAAGTGTTTGACTTCCTGAAGCAGCCTGATTGACTCCATCTGTATAAGACACAACTCCAGTAGCCAATTGGTTTGCTCCTGTCACCAGTGATTGACCTGATGAAGATAAGGTAGATAAGCCTGATGATAGAGTCTGACTTCCGGTTTCTAATTGACTAGCTCCATTTGTTAATTGTTGACTTCCATCTGCTGCCTCAACCATACCCGCTTGAATCTCTCCCATGCTATCAAAAACGGCAGTTGTGTATGTTTCGGTAATCGTCTTTGAAACAGATTCCTTTAATTTCTCCATAGCTGATTCGCCCATCTTAGAAGCGACAAAGCTGTGACCTTTAGAGGTTTGGTAAGAAATCGTTAGTGGTTCAGGCTGATCCGTCAAGAGACTGGATGCTTTTTCTGATAAATCTTCTGGTAGGGTGATGACCATGTAATAGTCCCCTTCTTCCAAGCCTTTTTCCGCATCTGTTTCTGATACAAAGTGGAAATCCAGACTTTTGCTCTCTTTCATATTATCCACCATATCATCACCAATGGTGAGGGTTTTATCTTGAAAGCTCGCCGACTGGTCTTGATTGACAACTGCTACAGGCAACTGGTCTAGTCGGCCGTAAGGATCCCACATAGAGGTTAGGAAACTAATGTTATATAAGGCTGGGACACAGGCAACACCGAGAATGGTGATCATGGTCATTGGTTTTTTGAAAAAATTCTTTACTTTTTCCGACATAAGAAACTCCTTTAGACATCCTGTCCAAAAACTGATAAAATATATTATACAAGTATCATTTTCAAAATCAAGTAATAAGAATCATTTTTTGGACAATGTGTCTAAAAATGTTTAAAAGGAGTAAAATGGGAACAGATAATCGGAAAGAACGGACACGTCAAGCCATTTTAGAAGCAATGGTGACTTGCCTAGAAACTCAAGGGTTTAACGAAATTACAACCACCCACCTCGCTCAAACAGCAGGAATTAGTCGCTCTAGTTTTTATACCCATTATAAGGATAAATATGAATTGATTGACTCCTATCAACAG
Source organism: Streptococcus sp. 2018162 (assembly GCF_019754175.1). Classification (NCBI taxonomy): domain Bacteria; kingdom Bacillati; phylum Bacillota; class Bacilli; order Lactobacillales; family Streptococcaceae; genus Streptococcus; species Streptococcus sp. 2018162. The sequence goes on from NZ_JAIJZP010000005.1 coordinate 54,498, forward strand.
GGACTTTTTCACAAATTAGAGGCTAAATTTGACCGTTATGATGGCAATCGCCAATCATCATTTTTAGAAATTTTCGAGTTGCTCTATCGTGAAAAATTGCTTTCTGCCCTACTGACCCATAACGGAACTCAAGAAATCCAAAATTTTCTTATCAATAAAGTCCGACTTCTTGTTGCCAATGATTTAGCGGAGCGCTTAGGAAAAGAGAATTTATCACAACTGGAAAAAGAATACAGCAGCATCTATTTTTCACATGCCTTCTTCGGTATCATGCAGGTATGGATTAAAAATGGTAAGCAAGAATCTCCTCAATATATGACCGATTTTCTAATAAAAATGTTACCTTAAATGTGACTTTTTACCGCCACTTTCTGGGGAATATATTATAATATCCTTATCTTACGCAAACGTTTTCAAACAGGAGATTATGATATGATTCAAGCTGAACATCTATCAAAAACCTATTCCATCATAGATAAGGAAGTCGGTCTCAAAGGTTCGATTAAGGCCTTTTTCAAGCCAAAGAAAAAGTCAATCCCTGCTGTTCAAGACATTTCCTTGCAGGTAGAAAAAGGCGAAATCATCGGCTATATCGGCTCTAACGGTTCTGGTAAATCCACCACCATCAAAATGCTTACCGGAGTCCTCTTCCCAGACCAAGGACAGGTTCGTATCAACGGCCTCAATCCGCAAGAAAATCGCAAGGCTGTCAATAAACAAATCGGAGTTCTCTTTGGGCAAAAATCCCATTTGGATTGGAACTTGCCTGTCCAGGAATCTTTTATCCTTCACGCAAAAATTTATGATGTTCCAGATAAGGTATTCAAAGAGCGATTGGCTGTCTTGATTGACCTATTGGACTTGGCTGATATTATGAAGCAACCAATCCGTAATCTGTCACTCGGCCAACGGGTTCGCTGTGAATTTGCGGCTATCTTTATCCACCAGCCTGCCGTTGTTTTTTTGGACGAACCAACCATCGGCTTGGATGCCAGCGTCAAGGAGACCATTCGCTCCTTCATCCGCTATATGAATCAAGAATACCAGACTACTTTTTTGATTACTTCCCATGATATGAAGGATATTGAAAGCCTCTGTGAGCGGATTTTTATCATTGATAAGGGCAAGAAAGTCTACGATGGTTCTCTGACCGTCCTCAAAGAACGCTTTTCCACAGTCAAGACCATTCTCTTTTCCACAGAAAAGCCGATTGAAAAAGACTTTCAGCTAGAAGGCTGGGAATTTGAACGAATAGATGATTTTCACTTTGAAATCCACTACCAAAGCAAGGTCTGGACTAGTGCCCAGGTGATTGAGCAAGTTTTCAATCATTATTCAATTGAAGATGTCACCATGAAGGAATTGGAAATTGAAACCATGGTCCGCCAAATTTATGAGGAGGGTATCCATGCGTAAATATCTCTACATGACCCGCCTGACCATGATGAATGCCATGCAGTACAAGGCTTTCTTTCTAGCGACTTTCGTTTCACTGGCAGTGAAGATTTTGGTGGCTCTCTATGTTTGGAAAACCATTTTCTTCACTCAATCAGAAGTCAATGGCTTTACCCTGCAAACCTTTACTACATATATCATCTTTGCTAATCTACTAGCCAGTTTAAATTCTTTCTCACTCGGAGAAGATTTGTCCTACAGCATTTTAAAAGGAAGCATTGCGGGGGAATTTCTCAGACCCTATTCCTTTATCCTAGCCCTCTTTTTCAAAGACCTTGGAAATAAACTCTTGGAACTGATAAAATTTGCCATCGTATTTATCGGTATTCTACTTGTTCATCAAGATTTCTACCTGCCTGACGGCCAGACCATTTTGCTCTTTCTGGTCAGTTCGATTTTAGGGATGTTTATCGTTCAATTACTGGATATGGCTTTTGGCTTCTTAGCATTTTTTACAGTCAATGCCTGGGGAGTCATGCTTCTGAGAATGGGACTTTTCAATCTAGCCTCTGGGGCGCTTTTGCCACTCAGCTTCTATCCACAGGCTGTGGAAAACTTTTTGAAACTCCTTCCCTATAATTATGCGGTTAACGTTCCAGTTTCCATTTTATTGGGACAGGAAAGCGATCTAACAGCTTTGGGACTGCAAGTTATATGGATACCCATTCTAGCCTGCTTCATCGCCGCTCTTTGGTCCCAAGCCAAGCGTCGTATTGTCATTTTTGGAGGTTAACATGAAGAAATATATCAGCCTCTATCTATATAACATCAAGGTCTACATGATGGCCCAGATGTCCTTTCGGGTGGACTTCTTCATCGGGCTTTTCTCCTCTTTGATTGAACAAATTGTCTACCTGATTTTCCTCAACATCCTCTTTGGAAATATCAAGGAAATCGCTGGTTTCAACTACGGTCAAATGCTTTTTATCTATGGAATAGCGACCGTCGGACGCTCCATTCACTTGATTTTCTTTGACAATCTCTGGATGTTTGGCAGTCGCTACATCCGACAAGGCGAATTTGAACGCCTCCTCCTCATGCCTGTCAATCCTCTTTTTCAGCTTATCTGTGAACGAATCCAGCCACAAGGAATCGGAACAACCCTCATCGGTTCCCTCGCACTAGCCCAAGCTTCCAAGGAACTGGGTATGGAATGGAGTCTTGGAAAACTAGCCCTACTAATCTTTATTGCCATTTGTATCGGCCTACTCTATGCAGCTATTCAGCTCGGTCCAACTGCTCTAGCATTTTGGATTGTAGAATCATTCCCTTTGACTATGGGAATTTTCGCCCTCAATCAGATGGCTCAATACCCACTCAATATCTATCCAAAAATCATTCAAATCCTGCTGATTTTTGTTTTCCCTTATGCTTTTACAGCCTATTTCCCAGCCCTCTACTTCCTAGACCTGTCTATGTGGGGACTGGCTCTGCCACTAGTTGTCCTGGTCCTATTTACCATCAATTACAAACTCTTCCGCCATGGTATGACCAAGTTCACCAGCGTTGGAAATTAAAAAAAAGCTAGCATTCTCTGGATTGAGAACACTAGCTTTTTTCTATATACTTATAAAATATAGTTGTTTAGTTTGCTTTTAGTACTAGCTTCAAAGGTTCGGGGAACCTTTGGAGGCTGGAAATAAAGCGAACAACGTTCGCATCAAAAAGTCGCAGGCTGTACTGGAGTACGGCAAAGCGAGTTCAAATCACTCCTGTGGAGTGTTTGAAGTTGGAAATAAGGAAACGACGTTTCCGCGCTCGTCGAAGTAATCAAAGATAAACTAAATAACTATATATTCTTCAATGACCTGAAGCACACCTGCTTCCAAATGGCTTGGAGCCAGGTATTTGGCTACCGCCTTGACCTTGTCTGTCGCATTTTCCATGGCATAGGGATACCCAACATAGGACAATAACTCAATATCATTGTCTGAATCACCGAAGGCCATCACCTGTTCAGGTTCGATATCCAAACTGGTCAAAACCTGTTCCAAGCCCCACGCCTTATGAATCCCTTCTGGCAATATATCAATGGAGCCATAGCCACTAGTCACTGCAACCAGCTGACCTTGAAAAGCCTGGTTAAACTCTTCCGTTATCGATTCTACACGTGCTTCAGGAACCCAGAGACCAACCTTATAAATAGGTTCTAAATTAGGATAGGCACTGAGGTCGTCTAAATAGGTCACACGATTTTGGAAGGCCGCCATTTGAGCTGGTTCTATTGGCAAATCCGTCCCTGCAAATGGCATACCTGCCCCAGCCTGCATATAAATGTTTTCTTCATTCGACAACATCAAACATATATCCGCCCAACGTCCTTTGAAAAAACGCAGTATTGCTTCGACTTCCTCTTGCTGAATAGTCCGACGAATGAGTGTTTTTCCCTGATGATAGATATGGGCACCATTATCAGCCACAAAAATCAGTCGTTGCTCAAATCCTTGGCATAATTGTAGCAATCGCCCAATTCCATTGCCACTAGCGATAACAAAAGGAATCTTTTTCTGATCTAGTTGATCCAAGGCCCGTGAAAATCGCTCTCTATCAAAACTCCCCTGGCCATCTAAAAAGGTCCCATCCATGTCTGTCGCAATCAAATTTATCATACAATCTAACCTTTTCCCTTTCAAGGGGGTGCAAAAACCATGTAGGGTGTGCATCTTAAATCCTAGTATAATTTCTTTTATTATACCACACAGTTAGCATGAAACATAATCCCCAAAAATTAAGAGAGGCTTTTTAATGCTACCGAAGAATGTAAAGTGTATTTTTTCGACATTTCTTAATATCTTTAGTTATCAATAAATTTTTTAGTTCATCCAAAGTTACTCCGTGGTCTATATCACTACCCCAATAAAATCTAACTATTCTTTTGGGACATACCTGTGAGTATTGAGAATTAACTTCACCAATGCAATCGAATAATTTTATTACCACTATGAATAATCTTATAGTCACTAAAAAATTGACTCGAACAACTAATGTTTATTCTAATTTCAATTAATCGTTTCAATATCAATTATATCATCAAAGAACGACTCTTCTATTTTCCTATGACTTACCATAACGACGGTTTTATTTTGGTAATATTTTTTTAAAATAGTCATTAATTGAGTCTGCATTTCTAAATCTAAAGCAGAATCTATTTCATCCAATAATAAAACTTCATATTGATTGATTATACCTCTGGCAATCAATATCTTTTGCTTTTCCCCACCTGACAACTTATCCCCAAAATCACCTGGTTTTCTTTCAGACCATCCATGTACATCTTGAATAAGAGTTGTCATTTTTAATTCTGCGATTAGGTTCATTAACAAGGCATCATCAACCTTATCCAAAGGGTATATCATGTTCTCTTTCAAAGTACGATCAAATAAAGTCATCTTTTGTGATAAATACCCTATTTGTTCTGAAGATAAATAATGCGTAACGCTTCCAGAATCAGGAGTAATCATCCCTTTTACTAACTTTAATAAAGTTGACTTTCCCGTTCCATTTTTTCCTCTAATTAAAATAAATTTTCCTCTTCGAATGCTGAATGTTAAATTATCAAAAATTTTCTTATCACCATGGGAAAATTGAACATTTTTTAAAGAAATCAAACTATCTGTATCTGTATTCTCATGTGATATAGATACCTTATTTAATCTACCAAAATCAATTTTATCTAAAGCTAAATCTAATCGATCTAGGGATTCTAAAACAGATAAAAATTGTTTGCCAAATCCGTTCATATGAATAGATGAGTAAACTAAGACTAGGATATAAGCCATACTACCATCACTACTTTTATTTAATACTAATACAATCATGACAACAGTCATAACTGATAGAATTAACTGTAACAATAACTGATGACTATCTATCCTTTTTTGTAGATTAAAATATGTTTTTTGCTCTTTGCTTAAAATTGTATCGTATTTCTTAGTTTCAAAAAATTGTCTAAATGTAGAAATAATTACCTCTACATTTTGAAAATAATCAACAAAAAAGGAATTGGTCTCACTAGTTGAATCCAACGCATCTTGAATCAGGCGAACATTATCTTTTGAAAATACAATAGATAGCCATAGATAAAGACTACAAAATAATATATAAACGCCACCAATAAAAATATCATAGGTTATAAGCGAAAATGCGTACAAAGAGATAATCAATATAACATTTAAAATAAAACTAATACTTTCATACTGTAGCGATCTAGCTGAGTATGAAATTTCAGATGCTAAATTTTGAACTTCTCCTAAATTCATATCAACGAACTTAGAATAACTTTTATCTGATATGTCCTTAAAAACAATAGATTTCGAAACTTTTCTGACTTTTTGCAACATATAATTTTTAGGAAATGCTACAAATGATACAGATAAAAATGATAATAAAAGTAAGAATAGATAAGTATAATCTATAGTTGATTTAGTAAATGAAAAAAGTTCAGATATTAAAAAAGGCTGGATTCCTATCAATAAGAATAAAACGACTATGATGCCTACATAGATACAAACTTGAGTAATTCCTATACTTTTAATTAATTGTCTAAAAAAACTTATTGTTCGCTTTTTATTCATTCTATCCCCTCTTCATTTATAATAAATTCTTCTAAAGTTGTTGCTGGCGAACTCAATGCTCTTTTTAAAACTAATCTCCAAGTTTGAAAATCTGCATCTTTCCACTTACTTCTTTCTTTTATATAATCAATGATTTTCCTAAACTCATCTTGTTTCATATCTTTTCCATAAATACTAAATAAAAATTCAGCAATTGCCGCTCCACTATTATAATAATCCGATTGCTGTATATTCCGATATAAATGATTTAACTTAAAAGAACTTGGTAATAAATTATTAGAACTTAACCCAATAATTATAGGCTCTATTTTCTCTAGTCCTGATTTAAAAGTAACCTTAAGTGGTACACAATACATTCCCTTTACATTATTATTTTTGAGAGGGACTAAAAATGAAAATATTTTACTTTCTCCTATCCTATCACCTATAAGAATTTCTTTCTGAGATATTACTGCTGGAAACATCTTGATATTCTCTATATCATCACTATCTACCTTTATCAGTACCTGTAACTCATTATTTTCTACAATATCTCCTATTTCAAAATGATTTATGAGCAATTCATCAGGGTAATCTGCAGATACTTGATATCCTTGTAATAAACCATGTGCTGGTGGTTCGCCACCGCCCACAATTATGCAATTACTTTGTATTGTAATCGCACTATAAGGAGAGTGTCCTATCACCTTTCGATCATATATTCTACCTGTTACCTTATCAATAAAGTACATTGAACAATCAGCTAAAACCAAAAGAGTTTTTCTAAAAATACTAGGAGGAGCCACAATTGAACCTTCTTTTGTTTCTATTATCCAATCTATTTCCCCAGATTTTTTATTTATACAATATATATTCCCTGACAGAGTTGTAGTATAAACGTTGTTACTATCTACTACGGGTAAATGTCTCCCTGCTATACCTGATATTCGTTGTTCCCAAAGTATACTTCCTGAATTAGCATTGATATTGAATACGATTTCTCCACAGGAAACAAATATACTATCATCCGATAAGAAAAAACCAGATGTGTCTGCACTAATAATATAGCTCTCGCCCAAATCAACTTCAAAAAGAGCTCCTCCATCAAGATTGAGACCACCTATGACAATATGAGATGTTTGCGTTAATGCGTCATTCTTAGTGTACATTGTCAATAAATATCCATTAAATAAAGATATTGTTCCAAAAAAGAAAGAATTTTCTTTTTCTATTTTAAAATCTAATTTTCCATCTTCGGTTATAAAATAAATTATATTGCTTGAAGAAAATACTATTTTATCATCAATAATATTAAGTGAACTTCGTACTCGCCCACACCCTCTATATTCCCAAATAAATTTTCCGTCTTCTTTCGAAAATGCTGCAATAGAATCAAATTCCTTCAATACAATAACTAAATTTTTATATACTAAGGGTGTCCCATATCCTCCGTTGACTACACTCTGTGTCCATAAAACTTCACCAGTAAAAATATTGAACTTTATAATACCATATTCTTGCTTAACTTCTGAATAAAATACTACATATCCATCTTGTGGATTTTCAGGATCAAAAAACGGAGTTCTAACTAATCCATCAATAGGTAAAGCCCATTTTAAATTAGAAAATAGCAAATTAGTATTTTCAATATCTTCTATTAATTTTTTTCTAAACATATCTTCACCTCTATACAGTTAAAGATATCATATACAAATATGATATCTTTAATTACTTAAACTACAACCTTATTAAGGTCAAATTCCTGCTTATATTTGTGCTGAGAGCTACTAGTCACATCAACCATTTCATTAAACTCAAATTTTATAATATCTTCATAGTGGTATGGTCTCTCTCCCACTAATTTAGATGATACAGCAAAATGCACATCTACTTCCTCAGAAATATCCTTACCAATCGGAATTTCCATTTTTGCAGTCTGCCCTACCCACCATTCACCACGAATAATATTATGATAAGTGAATACTGATCCGTTTAAAGTGTAAGATGCAGTTACATCAAACTCAGTAAATTTAGATTGTTTTTGATCTATTATGTATCCTTTGGGGACATAAAATCCAAAATCAATACTAACGCTGGTATTATAAAACTTATCTGTATACACAGCTACTTTCTTCTGAATTAGTGAACAACGAGTACTCTTTTCAGCCGTCGCATTAACACATACTATAGGAAGTGCTTCGTATTTAATGGTTGAAAGTCCCCCTTTTGAACCGTTCCAATCAACTCTCCAAGGGTCTAGAATATCGAATTCTTGCTTAAAATCATCATATCCAATAATTAATACCGCATGAGATTCCATATCTAACTTAGCTGTATTTCTATCACTATCTGTAGGATAAGATAGTGCAGAATGAATACGGATTAAAATAGGTTGTCCATCTACTAATGATTGCTTAACACTCTCTATCGTCCTTAAAGCCCATGGCTCATACCCAATAACAGGTGCAAAACCTGTTATATTTTGTACATTTGACAATTTGTCATTTTTTATCAACGATACTTTAACCATTAGCCAATCCTCCTTTAAATTTTTTCGCATACATAGCGTCATACTTGATAGATTTTGTCAATCTATTTTTTCTGTTAAATAATATTTTTTAGTAAATTATCTATAAAAGATTCTACAATAAAACTAAAGATTATTTAAACCCTGTCTAGCAATATTCCTGCAATAATAATAAAGACTTGAGCTATAAAAAATCCTATAATCTATGGACCTATTATACTATTTTTTATTTATAATCTAACAACTGCCCTTTATTTAATTTAATATAGAAAAATTAAAGTGTTACTACTATAATTCTCTTTCAGCTTTCTACTCCATTTATTACTTGTATATTTGTATCACCTCCTCACTATTTATTGGATAAGATAAGTACACGTCTCTTTATTACCTAATAGGCAACAATTCTTTAGGCATATGCCTAAAGAATTAGGTGTACACCTAATCGATTTACCCACCAACAATGATAATGATGTCCATAATCAATACCAGAATCGGGATAAGTTTTGATATTTTCTTCATACTTGGACTTCCTTTCCGTTTTTATTTATTGTACAATAAATAAAACTAGTTCAATTTTTTGTTGGGAAAGTGGGAAATCAGATGAAATTACATCTTGGAAAAACTTTGAGAAAAGTAAGACAAGGAAAACAAATCAGTCTATGTTCTCTAGCAGATGGGCATCTTTCTAAATCACAAATATCTCGTTTTGAACGTGGAGAGTCAGAAATATCTTGTGTTCGACTTATCAATATTTTAGACAAATTAAACATTTCTCTAGATGAATTTCTTATTCTTCATGATAGTGATTATACCAACACAGAATCATTTGCTAAATTAATGCAGTATATTCGTAAACAATATTCATCGCAAAATATAGATAATATAGCCTCATTACTTTCAAACTCTTCAAAATATAATTTAAATCCGTATGTGAGAACTATGGTAAAGTCCATTCTACATACACTAGACAGTAACATTGTTCCATCAGATGAAGAGTTGCTTCAACTAACAGACTATCTCTTTAAAATTGAAAACTGGGGTTACTATGAAATCATTTTATTAGGTAACTGTGTGCGAACAATTAATTACGACTCCTACTTCCTATTAACAAAAGAAATGCTACATAATTACATCTATTCTTCATTAAATAAAACCAATAAGCGAATCGTTACTCAGCTAGCTATAAATTGTTTCATTCTTAGCATAGATATGGAAAAATTTTCAAATTGTTCCTATTTGATTAGTGAGATAAAAAAATTATTAGACAATGAACTAAACTTTTATGAACAAACTGTTTTTCTTTATGCTACTGGCTACTTTGAATTTAAGCGATCAGGTAAAGGAATTGAAAAAATGAAACAAGCCATACAAGTGCTCGATCTTTTAGGAGAAGACAAGTTAAAATTACACTATACTAGCCATTTTGATAAACTGGTAAATAAAAAACAAGGGGAATATTTCTCTAAAATTTAACGATTTACAAATCAAGGGTGTCTCAATGAGAAGTCATCCTTCCCTTCAACCTCTCCCTTTGACCCATCTACTGCTGAGGATAGATAAAAAGCCTTGGAAACAACTACTTCCAAGGCTTTCTCTATATTCTGTTGTATCAATTACCGAACTCTTACTTCTGTTGCAATTAATAGAACTATCATTTTTTTCTCCTTACCATGATAAATTGACAAAGTCTTTCATTTCTTGATAGGCTGTATCCACACGCGCCTGTGTATCTAGATCCAATTGTCCATAGTATCGACCACCAGCGACCCAGTCTTCCAATACATAGGTCTGATAGCTAAAGCGCTCATAACCATCTAGTGAATACGTTCCCTGAGAGATACGATTCACCCAGGTTGGATGCGCTTGGGCTGTCCGAATACTTGTCTGCCCATTCTCTTTCTGAATCCTTATATCCATCAAGACACCCCGCTCGGTCCATTGGGAATTTGGTGTATCATCCATGCTTTCAATACGCTGATTGGACAGGAAATTCCCCATCGAATAGATAATCAATTTTCTCTGACCATCTTTTTCAATAATCTCTGCAGGCTCGACTACATGCGGATGCCCACCAAGAACGATGTCTGCTCCCCAATCAACCATTTGATGGTAGAGACTGGTTTGTTCCTCCGTAGGCTCCAACTGGTATTCCACACCCGTCTGAGGCATGACGATGGTAATATCTGCCTCTTTCTCAGCTCGCTCAATCTCAGCCTGCATCTTTTCAATATTAAAATCCGATAAATAGGCATCATACTCTTCTTGACTCAGCAAAGCCTCCATCCCATTGAAACCGTAAGCATAGGCTAAAACAGCTATACGGATACCATTGACTTCCCGAATGTAGAGTGGTGCAGTTGCCCGATTGCCTTCAGCGTAGACACCGACTGTATCCACACCTGCATCTCTAAATGTATTGACAGTGGAAACCAATCCAGAAAGATGTGAGTCCAAAATATGATTGTGGGCTAAGTCCACCAAATCGTAGCCTGCATCATGGATATTGTTGGCGACAATGGCAGGCGCATTAAAAAGTGGGTAACCTGCTAATTCGACATCTGGGGAAATGGTCCCTTCAAAGTCTGCGATAGCGAAATCAGCCTGTTCTATCCAGGGCTTTACGTAGGTAAAATTCTCAGAAAAATCGTAACTTCCATCTGGCTGTTCTGCTCCTCGAAGAATAGGCAAGTGATAGAGTAAATCTCCGTGGGCCATGATGCGAACAGAATTATCTGAGTGCATTGATTCTGATACCTGATTCAGCCTAGGAACTAGGTGCTCGCTTACAATAATAATCGCCAAGATAATAGTCGCTAAGCCACAAATAAAAAACAAATGCATCTTTGTCCGATAGGACGCATATCGTTTTCTGCGAATAGAGTTCGCCCTTTTCTCCATACCTTTACCCTCATACTCCCTACTTAAGAACCTTTGTTCAAAATACTGTCAGTAGTCCCTCAAAAAACTATTTCTTCCATAAAAGTACATCACTTATAAATAGATGTTCTAATATTAGTATACGACATTTTTACTAAAAAATCTAAATAAAATCAGAATTCCATCTCACAAATATATGTTTCCGACTATGTATCCCATTCCTCAAACGATTATCAGGTCGATCTTCACAGACCATTTAAAAAGAGCTAACATTATCCCTTCCTAACTCCCTAAAAGACTATCTGGGAGAACAGTACAATGTTAGCTTCTTTTTATGTCTTCAACAGATGATCTCAATCATCTAAGTGCTGTAGCTTGCCACGAAAATCCTCAATGGTCTCGTAGCCTTTTTCAGACATGATGGCCTGCAATTCAGCCGTAATGCGTTCAAAGGCTGCCACACCTTCCTTTTGCAGGGTTGTTCCAACTTGAACCATGCTGGCACCACAGAGAATGTGTTCGAAGGCATCCCTACCTGTCAAGACACCACCAGTCCCAACAATCTGAATCTCCGGTTTCAAGCGCTGGTAAAAAGCGTGGACATTGGCAAGAGCAGTCGGCTTGATATACTCTCCACCGATACCACCAAAACCATTTTTAGGCTTGATGACAACTGACTCATCCTTGATGTAGAGACCATTTCCAATCGAATTGACACAGTTGACAAAGCTGAGCGGAAATTGGTTAAAAATCGCCGCTGCTTGGTCAAAATGCACAATATCGAAATAAGGTGGCAACTTAATACCGAGTGGTTTGGTAAAGTAAGTGAAGACCTCCCGCAAGATGGTTTCTGTCGTTTCAAAATCATAGGCAATCTGCGGTTTTCCAGGGACATTGGGACAAGAAAGATTTAACTCTGTCAGCCCCTTAAAATCACTGGCTTCTACAGTTCTCAAAATCTCATGAGTCTCATCAGGCGACATTCCAACTACAGATAAAACAAATGTGCGTTCTGGCTCCGTTTCCTGCAATTCTAGTAGATAATCCAAATAATAAGCCAAGCCCTGATTTGGCAAGCCCATCGAATTGATAGAACCAAGCGGAACATTCTGATAACGTGGTTCTGGATTACCCGCGCGGTAGTCCAAGGTTGCTGTTTTTGTTACAAAAGTACCCGCCTTCGAGTTCTTAACCGCATCCAATTCTTCCTTGGTCATGCACCAAATCCCTGCCGCATTCATCAGGCAGTTGTCAAAGGTAAATCCACCGAGTGTCGTTGCTGTTGAAACCATCTTTCCTCCTATTTTCGCTCAATAGATGCCAACCATTGTCAACCAGCCATAAAAAACTGACGGCTTTCCCAGTTGGCATAACAAAGAGCGTCTTTTTTATTTGTTTCATTATAGCATAGCTTCTCTCGAGATAAGGCAAATCACTGTCAATGTTCGTATTTTAAAAAGAGAGTCCAAATGGAACTCTCTCTAGGTTATTAATTTCTACGTCTACGCTGGTTAGCAAGAGCTAATGTTCCTAGCAATGCCAAACCTGTCAATCCTAACATTGACTCAACAGAACCTGTTGCAGGTAGAGTCTTAGTTTGGGTTGCAGTTACCTTGCTACTTGTTTGAGAAACTTCTGGTTTTGACAATGGTTTAGGAGTCGCTACAGGAGCCTGCTTCAATTCTTTAGCTTCCGCCGCTTTTTGCAAAGCTAACTGTGCTTCATAAGCAAGTCTCATGCTCTTATATTTTGCTAGAGCAGTTTCAAAATCTGTCTGCGCTGCTTGTTTGGCTTCCAAGGCTGCATCACGTTGTGCAAGAGCTTCTGCTGCCGCCACTTTCGCTTCCTCAAGCAACTGCTGAGCTAGACGATAGTTCTCTTGTGCATTGAGTAAGCTTGCAAGATAAGCTTCTGCTGCTTTCAAATCTGCGACTGTTTTGGCAAGGTTAGCCTCTGCAAGTTTCAAAGCTACTTCTTTCGTTGCAGTTACTTCCTGTAAAGCGGATAGGCTTGCCTGTGCTTCTGATAAAGCATTTTTTGCAGTCGTCTGTGCTGCTTGAGCGACTGATAAATCTTGTTTTGCAACACTTGCTGCTTGTTCTTTATCAGCAAGTGTCTGCTCAGCAGTAGTTAAGTCTTGTTTTGCAGTGGCTGCTTTTTCTTTTGCATCCGTAAGAGTAGCTTGAGCCTTATCAAGTTCTGCTTGAGCTTTCGTTACTTTAGACTCAACAGATAATAATTGGTTATAAGTTGTTTGACGATTTGCAACGGTAGCTTTCGCAGTCTCTACACTTGTCTGTGCCGCTTGACGTGCTGTCTTAGCTTTCGCAAGTTCGGCCTCCTGCTTCGCTAAATTCGCTTTAGCTTGCTCAACTGCATCGCGTGCTTTTTGAATATCAACTATTTTGACTTTGACCGTTTCTTTCTTGCCATTTGGGAAGGTTACGTACACGCTTGTTTCGCCTTCTGAGATACCTGTAAGCACGCCTGATTCTGAAACTACAGCAATGTTCTCGTCAGCAGATTCCCAAGTTAGTCCTGAATAAACAGATACGACACGGGCATAGTCATCGTAAGGGGCAAAAACTGCCGAAACATTCAGCACTATATTCTGATTGACATCTGATATTATTTCAGGCGTTAGCAATTCGTAATCAAATAAATAATCTTCTTTGGCTTCTAAAATCTGTACGGCATCACCGTATAAACCAACCGCTTCTTCTGAGGTATCCCCTACAGTAAAGTGTTGTGCCACACCTGTCCACCCATCATTGCCAGCTGACAAGAAAGCTGATAGGGCTGTATGGGTGTAATTCGGATTGATTAGTGATACATAGTGACCTACTACCGCATCCGGAGTCTGGTTCACAAAATCTTCTTTTTCTGCGTAGAACTGCTCAATAGCCGTCAACATTGCATCACCTGATCGACCAAAATTCCAAGCCAAATTCTCAGAACGTACGGCTACAATTTCAGGATTATCAGTGTCTACAGTAAAGACGCTCTTATCTGTCCAACGAATGTGCCCCAAGGTATACTCTGCCTCTGCAGCACGAATTTGAGTTGTATACTCTAAAATAGTTGACCACTTAAGAGGTACATAACGATCTACAAGGCCTTCATCAAAAGCTTCCTTACGAATTTCATTAATTCTAGCTAAGATAGCTGCTTGATCAGGTTCGTAGAAGGTGCCTGACACACCCACCATAGCATTTCCTTCAGACGGCTCTTCAACCTCTGCTCCGAAGAATTCTAGCGGAGTTAATTCTGTTCCATCTGAAACCAAACTAGCTAGATATGCTTCTGCTGCTGCAACTGCCGCTTGAGCTTCTTTAACACTTGATTCAGCCGTAGTCACCGCAGCTACTTTTTTAGCCAAATCAGCCTCAGCAGCAGCCTGTGCTTGTTTGGCTTGAGCTAAGTTCTCCTTGGCTACCGCCAATTGTTGAGCTGTTTCCTTATCAGCTTGTTCAGCCGTTTGCAAAGCGGCTTGGGCTGCCTGAACTGCTTGCTCAGCAGTTGCAACTTGGTTGGTAGTTGTCGCTACATTTGCCTCTGCTGTTGCAAGAGAGGCTTGGGCTTCGGCAACTTGGTTAGTTGCTGCAGTAGCCGTAGCTTGTGCGGCAGATAATGTAGAATTAGCTTTTTCATAGGCTGTCTGTGCTTGAGCCACCTTCTCAGCTGGAACCTTTTCAGCCTTCTTAGCCTCAGCCAGTTCCTTTTCAGCAAGAGTTTGAGCTGTTTCTTGACTGGCAGCTGTTTCTTTTAACTCTTCTATAGTAGTCTGAGTCTTTTCAATTTCTTCCTCAGTAGCCTTCGCTACAAGCTCTTCAGCTTTTGCTAGATTATCAGTCGCCTCCACAACGCCTTGAACAGCGTTAGCAGCAACTTGTTCCTTAACCGTAGCAGTATTTGAAGCAGCTTGGGCAACTTGCTCAGCTTCTGTCACAGCTGCCTGTGCACTTGCAAGCTCTTGCTCACTAACAACTTTTACTGGTGCAGTTTGTTCTTCTGAGACAGTAGGAACAATAGTATCGGCACTGACTTGGTTTGCTTGAAAACCAACTGTCCCAACAGCTAAAACACCTGTAGCAAGCGTTACTGGAATAGCAACAGATTTCTTTTTCATATATATTACCCCTATATTTTACTTACAACTTTTATATTATACTATCATTCCTCATTTGTCAATGTTCGTATGTAAAGAAAGTCTACTTTTTGTCTACTCGCAACTTGCTCAGAAAGTTTAGAAAAATTATCATTTTTTTCTTTACATTTAAAAATCATGGTGCTATAATAATTATCAGATAAATTAAATTGTCAGACAATTTAATGAATAAAAAAGAAATCAGGTGATCCCATGTCAAATGCCAAAGCTTACATCCAAGCTTCTTTTGAAGCAGTCAAAGCCCGCAACCCACATGAAACAGAATTCCTCCAAGCTGTAGAAGAGCTCTTCTCTACACTTGAGCCTGTTTTTGAAGCACACCCAGAATACATCGAAGAAAACATCTTGGCCCGTATCGTTGAGCCTGAGCGTATCATCAGCTTCCGTGTTCCATGGACAGATAAAGATGGAAATGTTCAAGTCAACCGTGGCTACCGTGTTCAGTTCAACTCAGCTGTAGGTCCTTACAAAGGCGGTCTTCGCTTCCACCCAACTGTAAACCAATCCATCTTGAAGTTCCTCGGTTTTGAGCAAATCTTCAAAAACGTCTTGACTGGTCTTCCAATCGGCGGTGGTAAAGGTGGTTCAGACTTTGATCCTAAAGGCAAGACAGACGCTGAAATCATGCGCTTCTGCCAAAGCTTCATGACTGAATTGCAAAAACACATCGGACCTTCACTTGACGTCCCTGCTGGTGACATCGGTGTCGGTGGTCGTGAGATTGGTTACATGTACGGTCAATACAAACGCCTTCGCCAGTTTGATGCAGGTGTCTTGACTGGTAAACCTCTTGGCTTCGGTGGTTCATTAATCCGCCCAGAAGCAACTGGTTACGGTTTGGTTTACTTCACTGATAACATGTTGGCAGCAAACGGTAAATCCTTCAAAGACCAAACAGTCCTTATCTCAGGTTCTGGTAACGTTGCCCAATATGCTGTTCAAAAAGCGACTGAACTCGGTGCAAAAGTCATCTCTGTTTCAGACTCAAATGGTTACATCATTGACGAAACTGGTATCGACTTCGACCTCTTGGTGGACATCAAAGAAAAACGCCGCGCTCGTTTGACAGAATACGCTGCAGAAAAAGCAACTGCTAAGTACTTCGAAGGTTCTGTATGGAACTACGATGGCAAGGCTGACATTGCCCTTCCATGTGCGACTCAAAACGAAATCAACGGCGAGCAAGCTGCTGCCCTTGTGAAAAATGGCGTTTACTGTGTGGCTGAAGGTGCCAACATGCCATCTGACCTTGATGCTATCAAAGTTTACAAAGAAAATGGCGTTCTTTACGGCCTTGCAAAAGCAGCCAATGCTGGTGGTGTAGCCGTATCTGCCCTTGAAATGAGCCAAAACAGCCTTCGCTTGTCATGGACACGTGAAGAAGTAGACGGCCGTCTCAAAGACATCATGGCAAACATCTTCAACACAGCCAAAGAAACTGCTGAAAAATACGACCTTGGTACAGACTACCTTGCAGGTGCTAACATCGCAGCCTTTGAACAAATTGCGGATAGCATGATTGCCCAAGGTTTGGTATAAGCTTACTTTTAGTTTACTAAACTATAATAAAAACGCCCCCAAAATTGACGTGCTAATTTTGGGGGTATTTTTCGTTAAAAAAAAGAGGAGAACAGTGAATAAATATGTTCTCCTTTTTTAAATGTAAAAATAACAGATAGGTCGATTATCAAGCCGAACAATCTGAACCAAGGAGCGTTATAAACCCGCAAAATTGTGCAGTATTTAAAACTTTTTCTACAGCGATTAGATACCTTCTGCGACTAATTCTGTCCACATGGCATCTTCGTAGGTAAAACCAAAGTTTGTTTCATCATCTATACCGTAGATAAGTTTTACTTGTACTTTCTCTCCTGGCTTCAACTTTTCAACTAGATTCACATCGTAGGTCCGTAAATCCAGAGAAAACGGAATCTGACTAACCGGATCAATGAGACTGAAATAGTATTCATCAAAATAGAGTTCTTCTGCGGTCGAATTTTCAACTTCCATTTCAACAACATAAGCTGTGCTGTAATAGCTATCTACTAGTTCTACGCTATCGTCTTTGCCCATAGACGTTACTGTCACATGAAGACCATCAGAAAAATCAACTGAGTCACCAACTTGGTACTCCGTGTATTCCACAGTCTCGTCAATGTATCCGTCACTACCTGTATCCCAATTATCAAAATTTGCTGCGCTTAGGCCAATCATAAAAATAAAACAGGTTACTCCTAGGATAAAGGAGAGAACGGCACCAGCAATGGTTGTCCAAAAGAGAGGCTGTTTGTACAAGGGTTTCTTCTTATAGTACATCTGCCCATTTTCAACGACAAAATCTTTTGTTTGCATAATAAACTCCTTATTTTAAAACAGTTGGCCCACTTGAAGGTAAATCTATTCCCGCTTGACGCAGAGCATCTTGATAAAAACCAAAGAATTGATGATAGATCTTGTTCTGTTGACCGTTGGCTACGAAAAGATTAACACGAAATACAAACTGTCCCGAAATAGCGTTTTGGGGACCTAATACAGTCACACCTGTAATCTGGTCAAAATTGCTGATTTCTCTCAAATTGACCTCTTCTATTACGCGATAGACTTGTTCCAAATCGGTATTAAATTTGAGCGGAATATCGATTTGAGCCCGCATGTCCCCTCTTGACTGATTGGACACCACTAGAATGTTGCGATTGGGAATAAAATGCAATGTCCCATCTGCATCACGTACTTGTGTTGTTCGGATTCCCATACTAACGATGGTTCCTGAAATGGTAATGGGTCCGTTGGTTAACTTAACCACATCTCCGACGTCAAACTGTCGTTCAATTAAGATAAAGAATCCATTGACCAAGTCTGAGAGAAAACCTTGTGCGCCCAGCCCAACAGCTACCCCAGCAATCCCGGCTCCTGCAAGAAGACTGGATACCGGTAAACCGAGGATACTCAAAATACAGTAGATAAGGATAAAGTAGAGTAGGTAATTTAGGATGCTTTCCACCAGACGACTGATGGTCTTCTGACGACCAATGTCTTGTGTAGATACCTTTAGAGAGGGAACCAAAACCTTTTTCACAGAAGCTTTGGCTATCTTCTTGATAATGTAAAATGCAACAAAGAGTAAAACAAGCGATAAAACCTTATTTAGACCTGCTGTCACAATGGCCTCAATATTAAATTGAGACAAATACTTGGTAATAAAATCATTCATGAGATAATTATACCACAGCCCAGACAGCAGTCCAAGATTAAGATTAACCTATACCCACAATTTATATGCTGTTCTTATATTCCGCAAAAATAGTACTGGAAATCAAATAAACATCCCCCAATGAACGAGTTAACGCAACATATAGCTTATTTCGTACTTCATTGGATAGAGTATCCCAATTTGATAGAGTGCTGGTTGGTTTGGTTAGTATTATGCAAGTTTTAGGATAGGTATCACCTTTTGAGTAAGACCAATTAATAAAATTACTAACACCTGGGCACTTAAACCTATTATCCCAAACCAATTTGGGAATATTAGAGTTCATTAATATAGGTGTAGCATCAGAAATATTATCTAGCCACTTAATTTCTCCGTTACTATCAGATGAAGATTCGATTGGAATACCTAAATGATTATTGATAAAGCTACAAACTTTCGGAGCTACCCTACGACTTTTTACTAGAGTAGTTGTGTCAATTATGACTTTTTTAGGTAATTTTTGGGACAAATCATCAACAGAAGATATTATAGAAAATGGAAGGTCTGAGCCGTTACCGTCTCTTCGTATATTAGCAACCAAGCTTTGAAATATATCACCTACAGCAACAACATTGGTTTCAGGTGACTTCATAAGATATTCTATAAGCTTAAAATCCCAGCCGTTATAATCTTGAAACTCATCTATGTAAATCGTATCACAAAAATATTTCAATCTATTAAGTGCATTCTTTTTAAAATCACGATTCTGTTTCATAAAAAACTTACTTAACCTTGTTACATAGAATTTATCATTTAATAAAAAGTGATTAGGATTATCTAGCTTAAAATAGTTACCATAATCACGAGAGTCTGTTGAAGGTTTAATATTTACCTCAACCCCTCTACTTTTTATACCTGGAAAATTAGCCACAGGTTCAAAAGGTCGAACTAATTGATTATAAACAAATGAATCAAATGTCGAAATTCGAATATTTTCTGGCATCATCCCATCAAAACGCTTCAATAATTCCTTACGAATATTCTCAACATTTCGATGAGTGAATGTAATAAGGTATACTCGTTCTTTATCAGAAAAATCATTTGCAATAAAATACGTTTTTCCAGCACCTGCGGACGCCAATACTACTCTTTTATCCATTGAACCGCCTCAATTAAATATTCCGGAAGAGAGAGTGAGCTAATCTCACTTTCAATAAGTAGAGCATTTTCTGTTTTATTTTTCAACATATGCGCACACGCTTTGGCCATTGTTTTACCATCATATTCTGCCTTCGTCTGTTTATTCTTATATTTTTCATCAAAAAACTCCGTGTTTTTATTATAAAAAGCGACTTCGAGTGTCCAATTATCACAATTACTGTCAGAAAAAATACTAAATAAATCCGTATTGTTATATTGTTCATCTTTACCGTCATTATCGGTAATTACTGCAACTTTCTTATTTAATGACTCTGCAATTTTGCGATATCTTTCATAGGAAATGCTACCCATCGAAATTATTTCAATACCATCCGCTTCAAGTCTACTACCTACAACTTTCTCGTAGATAGCTGGGAGGATGATATATTCTGCAGCCCCCTCAACTAAAATTACTTTTTCAGCCAATATAAACCTTAAAACATCCAAGTTGTCAATTTTTGAAAAATACATTGATGTATCACTATCTAATTTTTCTAACTTTTTTATTTCTTTATCTGACAACCATATTACATTTTTTAAATCAAGTCTACTTACCACCAGAGAGCTGTGAGATACAATAATCACTTGCTCGGTAGTTCTCTGTTTTAGTAAATTAATTAATTTTCTCGTATTGGTAAAGCTTAAGTGGTTCTCAGGTTCATCGATAAAAATAACATCAAATATTCCATTCGATAGAGATACTTCTGTTTTTATTAGGTTTTCCTTACCTTTTCCCATATCTTGAATCGAAACATTATTTTCATAAATATCAATTAATTTAAGAATATCCGTCTTGCTGGAATCAAATCCAATGTGTTTCTCGCTATCAATTTCCAATTCTGTTTTCTGGTTAGTAATAAAACTTTGAAGACTTTGCTTAAATTTAGAGGCTATCTGTCGATGTGTTACCGAATCTACTTTAGCATTATAAAGACTCCGTGCATACCCACCAAATAAGTCATATTTTTGAGTAGAATTATCTAAAAAAATGATATCACCTGAAAGTAGTTGACGCTTATAACTTTTCCCTTGAAACGTGGTCCATGAAGAGCGATAATATTCGATCGGAACTACATTATTCTGAGCAAACTCAGAAAAATTAACATCGTTCAAAAAGTCCATATCGAGACTATATTCGAACTTAATACCACAACGACATTCATTGTTTTTAGGGTTATCGTAGTGCAATCCAGAAAATTCTGATGCCTTCAAAGAGTTTCCAAAATCTAAAAATACTTCAATATCAATTCTTGGAAGTGTATCTTTGCTAGGGTTATCGAAAAAGTCCTGAACTTCTTCTTTGTTTAGATATCTATCAAATGATGAATCTGAACGATTAAAAATAGATTGATTCAAGACTATATCTAAAGCTACCAAAAGACTGGATTTCCCGCTTTCATTTTCTCCTACTATCACTGAAACATCATCATTAAATTCCACATTCAATTCTTTAAATTTTTTAAAACCTTTAATTCTAATTTCTTTAATTTTCATTGCAGTACATCTTTCGTATTTTTTCTATAACACTATTGTAACACACCTTAATATTCTATGTTATATTCTGTAAAACTGAATCGAATGTTAAAGTCCTGTTGGAAAGGGAGATTTAAGCCTTTGAATTTTTAGTAGTTAACACCAAATGGTCTATATAAGATTTTGTTCGTCGGTATTCTGAAGAAATAAGAAAATAAATCGAGGTGAAGTTTGGGGGCAAAAGATATTACAAAGCATTGTGAATGTTTTAGAAATTAAAGATAAGTAATAATCCTAGTAATAAATAGATTTATGAGGGAATGTTCGGATTTCACAAGTTAACAACATAGTAACGAAAAAATATTGTAAAAATGCAGTAAAATCAGCACATTTTATGATATATTATGGTAAAATAGGTAGTAGATGGCTAACTTTTAGTTTTTATTTTTTGAAATTTCGAGAGTCCCCAAGCTTGCATTATCGGTTGAGATGTGATAGAATAGCATAGTTGTTACTTAAAAAATGAACCTTTCAGAATCTTGAAAATTTTCTGAAAACATTCATTTTATCAACAATAAAAAACCATTCCAAAAGAGGAATAGTTCTTTACATTTAAGAAGGCAACTGACTACTGGTACTAGTCAGACTGATTGCTCATTTCAAAACTCATACTAGAATTCCTCATACTGGAAAACCGTGGGTGTTTTGAAATTATTTTATCTACCGTGACGATGGAATCGTCGCGGTTTTTTCTTGCTCTTGCAAGAGGTGGATGAAGCCTTAAGGGCTTCATTGTTGCTTTGTTCTACTAGAAACACCATTCGATATTTCAAGTAAACAAGGATAGCGACCAACAGCACATTGACCATAAACACAACAATCGTAAAAAGATTTGGGTTGATGAACATTGTAGCTGAACTATACATCAGATTTTCAAGTGTTGAGTCAAGCATCGGTTGAACAACATCTTCAGATACTTGAATCAATCTTGTTTTCTCTAATCTTGGCATAGGCAACACCCTCCTTTCTTTTAGGATAATAAACTAAAAGAAATAAGTAACGCAGCAAGCCTTCTTAAATTATAAAACACCCACAAAACAACCCAACCACAAACACTAAACCGTTCTTTATGATAGCGTTAATAGAAAAGATAGATGGCTTCCAGAAAACTGGAATATCTATGGTTCTGTCACCTTATCTGAACGATTTGTTTTTGTTTTATCGTTGAATTATTTTGAAGGTGTTTTTCCGTCCAGTCTAAATTAGTTTATGGGTCTCCCCAACTTCTTCGATATTATCATACATTAAATTTTGAGAGTTGTCAAGAGTGGAACACTACCATGATATCCCTGCTACAATAGTAAAGCAAGGAGGGAAATGTGAAGAAAATCATCAAGCGATATCAAGAAAAAGGCTCTATCATCATTGGATACGCCCGTGTTAGTTCAACAGACAACCGCCAAGAACTGGGGCTAGAAGTTCAAAAAGAAGCCCTGAGTTTCTGTGACAAGCTTTACATCGAAAAAGAATCGGGTGGCAAACAAGACCGCCCGCAACTTCAAAAAGCTCTCAAGCTCGCCAAGGATTGTGCTGAAAGTGGCATAGAAACCAGCTTTGTGGTGTATAAGCTAGACCGCCTGACCAGAAAAATGCTCCACCTATCTGCTATCATCTCGGAGCTAACTAGATATAACATCCGTCTTCAATCCATACATGAACAAATCGAAACAGACTCACTAACCGGCAAATTCTTCTGCCTGATGCTGGGCTATGTGGCAGAGTGGGAGCTTCAAGCCATTTCAACACGCACCAAAGATGGACTGCGTAAAGCCAAAGAACGCGGTGTGAAATTAGGCAATAAAGGCATATCAAAATCCAAAGAAAAACAAGTTATTATAAGTTATCTGGAAGAAGAAATGACCGTTCGAGACATCGCCAGCCAGTTCCAGATTTCCACGGCTACTATTTACAGCGTCCTGAAGCGTAACAATATCCAAATAAACAGAAAAATTAACCCAAAAATCGTTGACAAAAGCTAGAAAAAATAGTAAATTAAACTCGTAAAAATGTTTTAGCAGACAGTCGTTTGTTAAAACAATCAAAGTTATCAATAAAAAATATTAGAAATGCTGATTTGACGGGGTTTTTGAAGCCTTGCCAAGTCGGCATTTTTTGATTTTTCATTGTTTTAGTTAACGACCGTTCACTAAAACACACTCAAACCCTATTGTAGCAGGGATTTTGAAGAAAAAAATGGAGGGATTTTATGGAAAAGATAATAATTGCTTGTATAATAGGTATTTTTATCTATTGTATCCGCAATTTTTTCATAGGGCAACGCCGAGATGAGCTACTCAATCAAGGAGCCATCGAATCGCGAGATAAATTATTTTTATCTCAAGAGCATTGCTTCTTTTCAAGCAAAATTAGTTCTGTTCAAGAGATATTATCCGTATTGGATATGGGGAGTTTCAAAGATAACCATATCCAACTGTTAAACGTAACAGATGACGGTGATGCTGTTTTCAAAATAACGAATAATATCATTATCAAGGAAAGCTATGTTCTCGCTCTTTTAGCGTCTGAAATTAGAAATGAAGAAAAAGCATATATGCTTGTTATCACCAACACATATAATTGTGAGAAGAGTATTATAGAAAATCCTTACAATGTCTTATTGACTCAAGTCGAGCGAGCTATCAAAAAACTTGATAACAATGCAACGGTTGAACGTCGCGTCATCCAATACCATACAACAAAATAGAATGATTTAGGAGATTAAAAATGAATGCAGAAACACTTTATGTAATCCTCGTTATCGGAATCATTATAGGTGGAAATATTTTGTACCGCATTTTGATGAGAGGTGTATATCATTTAGAGGACTCATATAAAAATAAACGCAACCAAACTAAACAAAATTCGACAAACAGTGATAAACGTGAGAAATTATAATTTCTTTGGAAAATTATATATTGAAGTTCTTCAATTTAAATAACATAATGTTAGTTAGAAAGGTAATTATGAAAAAGATTCAAAAAATACTTGCAAGCATCATTGCTTACTGTATATTACTTCTCACCCTGAATAGTAATACTGTTTTCGCAGAACCTACGCCACTATCACTTTACGAAGATAACAATATACGATTTGCGCCACTAGCCACAGGTGCAGAGAATCCAGACAATCTCTACGGCATAATCGGAAACCGAGACCGCAAGTATGATGATGACGTTCGCGCATTCTTGCTTAAAGGGGTTGTGGGTTCTAACGTCAAAGACCTCGTAATTTATCTGAAACCTGGGGAGTCTTTCACAATCGACTCTCCCACCATACCTGGAAGAACTATAGATTCCGTTATGCACGACTCAGTTCGCGGAAACCAGTTTGTCACAGTAGATAATAAAATTCCCCTCCCGCTTACTATCTCTTATGATGATCTGGTTGAGAGAGGTCCTTTTAATAATGACGAGCAAATAGTATCCTACAAGGATCGATACTTTCTCAGAGGAGAATATGATCCTCGTTTCGAAGACCCATTTATTCATTTAGACGGTTACTATGTATTAGACTATGATGGCTCAAAATTTAATACAGATTTCGCATTAAGAGTATTTGACAGTTTCAGCTGGGGGTATGCTGGTGGTCCTCTAAGCGTTCCATTCAAGATGTATGTACTAGAGGGCGAGGTCTTACCTCTACCAGAGAGTTTATATGGACAAACGCTTACTGGTATCGCTTTTGTGCGTAGTAGATCTGCATATGCAGTTACGGACGTATACACAAATAACATTGTATATAGCGATATTCACAATCAATATGATGACGCTATACTATTTATGTTTTACTCTGAAGGTTCATCAAACTTTGATTTATCAACTAACGGGCAATCTTGGGAAGCTTTAGATTTTAACAAAGTTCCAGGTGTCCAAGAAAAATTAGACGAAATAGAAGCCGATAAAATTGCTTCTGAGACAGAGGAATCAACTTCTGCTGAGGAATCTGAAGATACTCAATATATTGAAGAAGAGCCAACCGAAACCAAATCAAATTCTGTCAATGGAATAGTAGTGGTTGTTGGAATCTTAATTGTACTATCTACTATTTCTTTTATAGCATTTTACAGCAAAAGGAATAAATAACTAATTGGTCCCGTATATGGGACTTTTTTGCTTCTCCGAGATAGTTACTTTAACTTCTGCACAAAGTTTATAAACCTAGTATCATACCCACTTGCCTGGAAATTTTTCTAGTTTTCTTATTCCCATCGCTATTCGCTTCGAGTGAGATTTTGTTGGCGGGGTGTCGCCATTTCTGGGGTATTTTGTCAGGCGACTTATTATCATTTAAGGTTATTTTTGAGGGCGGTCAAGGTATTTTATTACTACTATATAAAGTCCCTGTAACCTTCAATAATGGATGGACGGGCGAGATGAATCTAAAATACGAGGACAAGCCAGCCATCGCTATCCTCAAAATCAAGCAAGCTCAATATGAATTTCCCATACTGTATCAAAAAATATATCTATCACTATCTAATAACTACCCTTGATAATTAATCCTCTGTATCGCTATTTCCTGC
Source organism: Streptococcus sp. 2018162 (assembly GCF_019754175.1). Taxonomy (NCBI): domain Bacteria; kingdom Bacillati; phylum Bacillota; class Bacilli; order Lactobacillales; family Streptococcaceae; genus Streptococcus; species Streptococcus sp. 2018162. Next base: position 80,523 of record NZ_JAIJZP010000005.1, read on the forward strand.
CCATATAACTTCTGATTTAGTTCTTTGGTTTCTTCTTTTGAAGCCCATTTCAAGATTGTAAAAACTACATCGAAAAAGACTGGACTTCCTTAGTAAAGAGAGTTATCATTGTCCAGTAATAACAATTTAACAGATAAGGAATTTATGAACGACTACAAAGCCAAACAAAAATTAATAGCACTTGGTGAAGAAATTCGCCAACATACGCTTTGGGGTTTGATACCAGAAATGCCCGAATTGGATTGTACCGAACTTGGAGCGTATTTGCCAGTCGTAAGCTTGCCTGCGTTTATTTATAATTTGACCGTAAAAAACGGCGTTATGAGCTACGCCGTAACAAGTTTCGAGCAATTTACCAAACATACCGAAATCTACGAAATTAACGCCACACTTTGGGAATTTATGGTAAAACTTCAAGCGGTTATAGATAGTCAAACTGAAAAAGAATTTTGTAGAAACCTGCTTGAAGTTTTGCGGATAGAAGTTTATTTTGTAAAAGAATGGGATGATTAGAAATGCCTCAGCTGAATAAGCTGGGGTATTTTTACGATAATCGATACCCCTCTAATTCTTCCACACTTCCTGCCTCCTCCACCTTCTCAACTGGCGCAAGGTAAAAATCAATCGGTAGGTTAGTGTGTTGCTCGACAAAAAGCTTGGATAATTCTTCAAAGAAATTATCATCGGTTTCAATACCTAAAATATCAAGCAACTTCAAACCAACCGTTGTAAAGGTATTGATAAGTTTATGCGAACTATCCGCCAATACACAAAACTCGAAACTTTAACAACGCAGTTAGTGAATGAGTTAATTGACAAAATTATCATTCACCAACCAACTGGACGTGGCAAAAAACGACAAGTCACTATCGAACTACATTACCGATTTATTGGAGAACTATAAGACAAAACGAGCGAACTAAAACTCGCTCGTAGAATAATAACTAATGGACTGCTCGTTGAGGGGTGGACATTATAGCAGAAAACATCCTAAAAGAACAAAAAGACAGCCAAGTGGTTGACTTAGAACGTAGACAAACTCCTAAAAATATTAAAAATTGAAGAAGTTTGCGAAAGATAGCAAGTCATTAAACTCCTAGAAACATTGATATTTCACGTTTCTGAGAGTTTTTTATTTTTAACATAAAGAAAAAGATTGAAGAAAATTGGTCCAAAATGGACTTTTTCTTCAATCTGAGACAGCCAAACGACTGTCTTTTATCTTATTTCTTCTTTGCAAAATACTGGCGTGTCTCCTTGATGATAACAGGAGAGAGAGCTAGTAAGGCAATCAAGTTTGGTAGGGCCATGAGACCATTTACAATATCGGCAATGGTCCAAATCAAGTCTAGTTTGAGGAAACCACCAAGGGCTACCATTGCCACAAATAACAGACGATAAGGCAAGATGGATTTGGTACCGAATAGAAACTCGATACAGCGTTCACCATAGTAAGACCATCCGAGAATAGTTGTAAAAGCAAAAAGTACCAAACTAATCGTCAAGGCAATAGATCCTGCATTGCCAAAAACTGTTGCAAAAGCTGCCTGTGTCAGAGGAGCTCCTTCCAATCCTTCGACAGACCACTGACCTGTCACCAAGATTGTCAAACCTGTTAAGGTACAGATAATAATCGTATCGATAAAGGTACCCGTCATAGAAATCAAGCCTTGCTCAACAGCATTATCAGATTTGGCTGCTGCAGCTGCTATAGGCGCCGAACCTAGACCAGATTCATTTGAAAACACTCCACGCGCAATACCACGTTGGATTGCTTCTTTTACAGTTGCCCCTACAAAGCCACCTACTGCTGCTGCAGGTGAGAAGGCAGATTTCAGAACCAAACCAAGTGTCGGAAGCAGTTCATTCCAGTGAACTAACAAGACTATCAAACTTGCCAAAATATATAAAATCGCCATGAAAGGAACGATTTTGGTCGAAACATCCGAGATTTTTTCAATTCCCCCAAAGATAAAGAAAGCAATTGAAATGGCTGTTACCATGCTGACCAACTGGGGAGCTAATCCAAAACTCGAAGACATGGAAGATGCAATCGAATTAACCTGTGAAAATGTCCCCATCCCCAAAAGCGCTACGAGGACACCTGAGATAGCAAAGAAAACAGCCAAGGGTTTCCACTTCTGTCCCATCCCCAAGGTGATATAATGCATAGGTCCACCTGCTGCTTGACCGTTGGCATCCTTGGTACGGTATTTAATGGCTAAAAATCCTTCCGCATACTTAGTTGCCATCCCGAAAAAGGCTGCTACCCACATCCAGAAAAGAGCCCCTGGTCCACCTGTCGTAATAGCCGTTGCCACACCGACGATATTTCCCGTACCAACTGTCGCTGCCAAAGCTGTACAAAGAGCTGCAAAGCTAGACACATCTCCCTGACCAGACTGGTCACTAGAGAAAATCAGACGAAAGGCGGTTGGTAACTTGCTAACTTGAAACATCCCTAAACGGAGTGTAAAGTAAACACCCGTACCGACCAAAAGTATTAAGAGAGGCGGTCCCCAAACAAGATTGTTGATAGCCTTAAATAGTTCTAACATAGTTCCTCCTAAGCATAATTCTTAATCCGATAAAGCTGCCGGAAAAACAAAAAGAGGCTGAACTCTTCAACCTCTAGAATCAACGTGAAAAATACAGAAAAAGCCTATTTTTCAACGCTCTGTCCTTTTACCTGAGAGTTTCAGTAGCTCTACTTTTCCAAGCAGAACTACCTTGCCCCTTCGGTGCCAAAATGGTCTCTCCAGAGTTCCGTCCATTGAACAGTCAGTTTCCCTTCTACCCAATATCAACCGGTTATTCAGTTTTATCTAGTTTTATTTTAATCTAATTTCACGAAAAAATCAAGAATATTTTCTGATACTCAATGAAAACCCAAAGTGGCCTAGGAAACGAAGCCGAAGATAGAACTCTGTTACTGTCTTGTTTCAAGGTAACAGGCTGAAAAGCTCCACCGGAGCTTTTCACTCATCAAGGCTCTTGACAACAGATAATTTTGATTTTCGAAGAGTATGAATTTTTACAAGTCTTCCATTTTTATGATAAGGTCTGCTCGCTCCCAAATCAAAGGATTATGGGTCGCAATCACAATTAGCCGATCTGGGCTCTTCAAGGATAACAAAATATCCATAATTTCTTGGGAGCTCTTAGGATCTAAGGCAGCCGTCGGCTCATCTGCTAAAATCAATGGAGGATTTTTCAGGATGACTTTAGCAAGTGCTACCCGCTGAGCTTCCCCTCCTGATAGTTCATAGATAGGCTGGGACAAGTCCAGATAAGACAGACCAACTGCATCAAGTGCCGCTTCCTGCCTCGATTTCCTTTCGTCTTTGGACAATTTTTGACCAATCAGTCCCAAATCCAGATTTTCTCTGATTGTCTGACTTTCTAAAAGACCAAAATTCTGAAAGAGATAGCCTAATTCCTCCCTAAAAAAGAGATGGGGCTTCAACTTTTTCAAATCCTTCCCCTTGTAGAGAATGTCACCTGCATCATAGGACTCCAACTTGGCTAAAATATTCAGCAAGGTCGTTTTTCCGCTACCACTGGCACCTATCAAGGCATAGACCTTTCCAGCCTGCAAGTCTAGCGTTACATCAGAAAATAAGCTGCGTTTCCCAAATTTCTTTTGAATTGATTGGATAGAAAACATACTAGGCTCCTTTCAAAATACGGATATTCCATGCTCCTTCTTTCCTCGCCTGCCACCTCAATAAACAGAGGGCATTGACCATAAACAAGGCAAAACTGATACTACTTATGAAAACGTGACCTGTCACTACCATGCTTGCTCCAAGAGCCAACAAGAGGGAAAGCAGTTGGAACGTTAGGTATTTCTTATGGATTCCCAAGAAATCCATCCCTGCAATTTCTTTGATAAAAATATCACGTTTAAATTCTTCAAAGTATAGAAGATTCATGGTATTAAACAGGACAATTGATGTCACAATCCCTAAAATGGCTCCCATAGATGTTAAAATGGTCTCTATCCGAATACGATCTAAAAGTTCCGTAAAGAGGGAGGAACTACTTCTCACTTCATTGACAAACTGAAACAGATTTCTTGCCTTCAATTCACGTAAAAGTTTATCTCTATTTTTAAATAGCATACTGCTATCTACTTCATTCAGCCAAAAGTCAGCTGATGTTTTTCCCAGACTTGACGGTGTCAGCACAACTAAAATAGGGTCTTTCAAATATTGCACATGTTGACCAGAACGATGATTGTAGATAAATTGCTTCTGCCCATCTTTTAAATAGGCAACTTTTCCCTTGATGGTAGCTGAGCTTGCTTGATTAGCAGGTCTAACCATACGATTGATATAATCTTGGTAAAGATGGAGATAAGTATCGCTTTCTGGACGCAATTTTTCAGGTAAGAGAAGCTGAAATTCTCCTTCTTGTAGGGAAGGTAATGCTTCGTCTGACAAGTCTACATCCTGTATCTGCAAATAATTTGGACTAACGTAGAGGGTGTTTCCAGCTGGATGGTGGCTGTCAAGACGTGTCCCATCTTCCAGTTGGGAGCCCATTAAATAGGCATTCAAATTACTTTTGACAAAGAGTGCGCCGTCTTTCTCCAAAGCTTGCTTTAGTAAAGGATACCAATTTTCAGGCGAATTTAGTCCTGAACGACCATCCGCAGAAATGTTCCAAGCCAAACTGTAATAGTCCTCTTCTTTCTCCCACTGCTGGGCACCCGCTTGGTATTCTTGCCAAATTCCTGAATAATAGAAGGTTTGAGCCACACCCAATGACACCACCAGTAGAGCCAGCATTTGTCCCATAACCATAATGATCAAGATTCCTTGCAGGGGCATCTTCCCTTTTAACAAGGGTAAAAAGTGATAGGTCCGAATGGCCAAGGTAAATGTAGCAGCGAAAAAAAGGACAATCAAACCAAGTAAGAAATGATAGCCCACCAAGGCTGCGACCAGATAGTAGACAGAATAGCTATCTAATCCAATGAGGTAGGCCAGTCCAACTGCTGGAAGAACCGCAAATGGGATAGTTAGAGCTATCTCTTTCGCATTTTCCTGTAGAGATAGTAGAAATAAATGCCAACGTGAATCTCCTGCAATCAAACGGATACCTGCCATACGCAATTGCCTTACATTGGCAATCACGACCAAAGCCATATAGGTAATAAGAAAGACCAGTATGGCTAAGAATTGACCCCCTTGTGTCAGAAATGCGAGTAAAGTAGCAATAGTCGAAGGCTTCCGAATCTGAACCTCGTCAAATCCAAGCGAAACAAGAAGAGACCGAAGTTCCTCTACCGTCGCTTTTCCTTGGAAAATAAAATATTTGGCTAGAAGTGCAGACTCCACCTTTTCTGATGCCCGAAATTCCTCTAGTCCTCTTGGTAGGGAAGACTGACTAAAATTGTCATAGGAAAAGGTACGCCCACCTGATGTACTTGGCTCAATCACCCGCCTGGCAATCACACTATCCGTCTGTTGAGAATAGTCTTCTAATCTCTGTCGTACATCTGAGTAAGTCACGTCCTCAGATACCGACAAGGTAGTCACAGAAGGATAATAGTGAACTAGCATAGTCTCCTTTTGACTAACCCCCAACCAAATCATAAAGACGGCTAGAATGATTGTCGATATAAGTACAAATTTCCCTTTCATTCTAACTTCACCTCATTAACTATCTGCCATTTAATACACTCAACTGTATTTTTTCTGCCTTTTTCGCTTGTTTGTTCAGTAACATCCAACTATTTATCAACAGAGCCACAACTACTCCTAGGCAAACAATAACTGACTTTGTCATAAACATTGCCAAACCCATACCAACAAGAGCGGAGCCGACTTGTTCTCCTAGATAAGAACCATGCAATTCGATAAAACGCATCCCTGCTATCCGCTTGATGGCTATTTCTCTTTTAAAGGTCTCAAAATATAGAAGATTCATCGTATTGAACAATAGTATGGAAGTGAATATTCCAAGGATTGTCGGAGATAGGGTCATAAGAATTTCAAGTTGAACATTTTTTCTCAGGGTGTTGTACTGTTGCCTGCTAGATAATAAGCTACCTATTGTATTTCGTAAATTGTATTTGTCCAACAGCTGTTCCAGCATCTCCTTATCTTTGAAAAATACAAAATCTGGTAAGGCATTTTCCCAAAAATAGGACGTTTCTTCAAAACTTTCAGGTGATAGAACAACAATCAACGGAGCCTGTAAAAATTGCTCATAATTTATCGGAGTATGATTGTAAATGAACCATCGCTTCTCGTCTGAAATGTAATAAACATTTGAATGCAAACTTATGGATCTTTCTCCATCCGCAAGCAATTTCCCTACCATGTCCTCAAAATACGCTTGGTAAACACTCGCATCATTTTGCAAACTCTTTGGTAATAATAATGCAATTTCATCCTTGCCTAATTGCTTTATCTCTTCCAGCTGCTTGAAATCGTACAGGCCACCTTCTGATTGTATATAGTTCGGCGTCACATACAGCACCCTTTCTAGAGGAATTTCCTTGCTGGATTCAATGATGGTATGTTCTTTTATTGTGTTATGCCGTAAATGGTGCTGGACTAACATTACATTATTTTTCGAATATGATTCTAAAATTACATGAGACCAAGCTATTCTTTGTTGCTGAGCCATCGCTTCATCAGCTATGAATGCTTCACGATTCAAAGACAGACTAAAAACATCTTGTCTTTCTTGCCAAGCCTTTTCTCCTATCGTTAGTGTATGGAGAACTCCAACATATGTCAATGTTCGACTAACACCAATAGAGATGATACAAACCGCTAAACACTGACCTATTAGTAAAATAGCAAAAATCGCCTTGAGAGGCAAAGCTCCCTTAATTAGCTTTTGTAACTGAGTAATGTTTAATGCAATCATGAATCCAACACTTGTCGATAAAGACAGGAACAAAAGCAAACAAGCATAAAAAGTAATACCGATTGCTACAAAACGATAATATACCATTGGCCAACCCAAAATTAAAATAGCAATCAGTCCGAAAACAAGCGACCCTCCTGTAGCCAATGCTATATCTCTTCCATCCACTCTTAAAAAACGACTAGCAATCTGCCAACTCCTCACACCTGAAAGTATCTCTATCCCTGCTGACCGCAAGTAGACAATCTGCCCAACTACTGTCAATGCAAGATTTGTGAGTATAAAAATAATAAGGCCTAAGCTCAGAGCTCCCCTACCAAGAAATAGACTTAAACTGTTTAATAGGGTCGGTCTGTAAGTATAACTATCCACCAATCCTAGTGACTGTAAGACATTTTCTACCGCTTTGATGTCCAGATTCCCTTTTACAACATAGTAATTTTCAGCTAAGTTGGCCTGACTAGCTACTAACCTATCCGCTTTGACCAAGCCCTGTGGAAGCTCCCCCTTCCCAAAAACATCATAACTGGTAGTAGTTCGCCCACTATCATCTGTTTCTGTTATTGTCTTAGCAATTAGACTATTTTCCTTTTCAGCTAAATTTGTCAGGGCATCCGACACTTCTTCATAGGTCACTTCTTCCCCTCGACTTAATATGGAAACCGATGGATAGTAATGATAAATTAAAGAATCGAGTTGCAGACTCACTAACCATATACAGAAGAGACAGATGCTAAAAGTGGATAAATAAGTAAATACTTTTTTCATAACGAACCCCATTTGCACAAAAAGGAGGTGGACTCCACCACCTCCCTATCATTAGAACCCTTAGCCAAAATCAACATGTTCTCAAACATTCGTTGATATAGCTTTTTATTTTATTTTAACATATTAACAGTTAGTTTTCAACCTATTTTAATTATTTTTACAAAAGAATCTATACTTGATTATTAAATATCTTTCGATAGATATTCTTTCAAACTAAGATAACTATTTTGTGGACCAAAAAATTTGAAAAGGTGTTCTGCTTCTCGATAGTAGGAGAGAATTTCATCTTTTGATAGAAATCCCTCTCCGACATTTGCGATTAAACAAAGCGTATCTGCCAAAAGATAACAACTCTTCTTAGCTCGCAATATTTCAATTAGGTCTGTCAATTCATCAATTGCCTGTGACTGCCTCTTCCTTTTAAAAAGATAGTGAGCGTGATTGTAGCGAATCTTGATATACTTATGAAAACTCTCTGTGTTTGATATATCCAAGTGGCTAAGCTTTTCTGAAATCCCCTCATACAAACTGTCTAAAGCCTCGTCTCGAGAAGTCAAGGCATAAAAATTAACCAAGCTATTGTATACCTCAAGATAAAAACTAGATGTCTTACTGATTCGATGACTAAGTTCTTCCATACGTACAATTGCAGTATCTTCCTTATGATAATGATGGAAGTCCACTATACAAGCCAGATAAGTTAAATATTCACTGCTTTCCTGCGAATGAACAGCTTCTTTCTGCTTCTCTGCCTCTACAAGATAAGCCAGTTGATCATAGGAACGAGTGAACAAAGCTTTGTCCACCAATCGTTTAAATACCGTAATATCAGGCGCTTTATCTGATACACTTTCATCAAAAAAATAGTCCATAGACACCTGTAAGCGTTGTGATAAGGCAAATAATATATCCGATGTAGGAGCAACTCCTAATTTTTCAACTCGACTAATCAAACTCTGCTCACAAATTCCCTCTGCAAGTTCCTTTTGAGTAAAGCCAAGTTCCTTTCTTCTATTTTTAAAACGTTTACTAAGAATCATTTTCATAACCTTTCCATATATGTCCCTTAAGAAAAATCTCTATACAGATTATTATATCAAAATCATCTTTCTGAACATACAATTTTAATACACAAAAAGCCTATTCTTTGCGAATAGACTTTCTGCGCTCATAAATTTATTTAAGCAACTCCAAAAACAGGCCATATCCTGCTTCTTCCATTTCCTCTCTCGGTATGAAGCGAAGGGCTGCTGAGTTGATACAGTAACGGAGACCGCCTTTGTCTCTCGGACCATCGTCAAAGACATGGCCTAAATGAGCATGACCAGCCCGACTGCGGACTTCGATGCGGTTCATGCCGTGGGAAAGATCTTGGAAATAAGTCGCAACTTCCTTGCTGATTGGTTTGGTAAAGGAGGGCCAGCCGCAGCCTGAATCGAATTTGTCTGTCGAGAGAAAGAGGGGCTCACCAGTCGTAATATCGACGTAGATGCCAGCTTGGTCACTATTCCAAAACTCATTTTCAAAAGGTCTTTCCGTCGCAGCTTCTTGAGTGACTTGATACTGGAGGTCGGTCAAGCTGTCTTTTAAGACTTGCTGGTCTGGCTTTTGGTAGTCTGCAATATCAATCAGAGGGATTTTTGCCTGCCCAAGATCGATATGGCAGTACCCTTGGGGATTTTTCTTGAGATAATCCTGATGGTAGTCTTCGGCGGGGATGTAATGCGCGAGTGGCTCCACTTCAACGGCTAGGGGGCGTCCGCCAAAGAGCTGGGACTGCTCCGTCATGACCTGCTCGATGGTCGGCAAATCAGCCTCATCTGTGTAATAGATACCCGTCCGATACTGGCGCCCCTTGTCAGGCCCCTGCTGATTGACAGAGAAGGGATCAATGACGCGGAAATAGTAGAGGAGAATTTCCCGCAAATGGATACGAGTCTCATCATAGGCTAGATAGAGTGTTTCTGCGTGGTCTGTTTGTTTGAGGAGTTGATAATTGGTCGTCTCCACCTGTCCATTGGCATAGCCAACGCTGGTGTCGAGAATACCATCGATCTGGGAAAAGTAGCCTTCCATTCCCCAGAAACAACCGCCTGCTAGATAAATTTCTTTCATGTGAACTCCTTCTTATCTGCAAGCGTGGTTTCGTCACCCTTACAGATTTTTTTCTTTCATTTCTGCTTCCATTTTGAGGCGTTGAACCTTCATGGTCGCAGTTCGTGGAATGTCGTCATAAGCCATCAAGATAGGCTCTTTCAATAGTGGTAGGTCTGCAACCATTGCCCACCAAGCTTCCCAGTTCATCTCAGCATCTTCTGCCAGAGCAATAATCGGCTGCGGTGCACCATTGACATCGCGGATAATCACGACTTCTGATAAAAAGTCCAATTTATCCAGCAATAAATCTTCCAAGGCTAGATTGCTGTCGATGTGCTCAATGAGGTCAACCTGACGGTCTTTTAGAAGAAGTGTACCCTCTGGAGTCATGCAGCCGTAGTCACCACTATCCCACCAAGCACCGTACACATTTTCTTGGAAGCGGGCATCTTCTTTATAGTAGGTCACAGCACGTCCTTTTGACAGGAACTGGATATGTCCGTTTTCTCCAGCTGGGAGAGGATTCCCTTTGGCATCTGTGATGCGTGCTTCTGTGTAACCTTCCAGACCAATCCCCATATCTCGTCCGCTAACTGTTCCTAGATTTTCCAAATGATGGTAACGTAAAATCATTGGACCACATTCACTTTGACCATAAACCTGCATAAAGACTGGATGTTGCTCTTTAGAAGCCTCCAAGAAGGCGCGAAGCGTACCAATATTGATAGCATCAAAGGTTGAATGGTAATAACGAATGCTACTAAAGACCTCTGGTTTTTCCTTGGTCAATCTTGCCCATTGGACAAAGTTGTTAGGATGGGTTTCCAGAGCACTTGGACGATGACGAGCAAGCGCCCGTTCAACATCATCTTTTCTTGCAGAAGAAAGCGGGTAGAGGGGGAATCCTAGCCCAATCGCCGACGACACGCCGATATTATAGCGTGAATGAACAGGGGAGATATGGAAGGCCAGCAAGCCTCTCTCCGTCATCTTGTCAAAAATAGTCTGTTGCCATGCTACTCGCCAGCCCATGGTCTGTGCTGTGTGGCAGATTAGTTTTGGAACACCTGTCGTTCCTGAAGTATGGGTCATGTATTGAATGACATCTTCTGGCAGGAGATTTTCTTCAAAAGCAACTGCTTCTTGCACTAGGACTTGGGGTAAGAATACCTTTGTAACCAGGTCAGTTCGAGTCATTCCTGCTACGCGTTCTTCCGTTTCCTGGTCGTAGACAATGAAAGACTTTTCCAATCGCTCCGCAAACACATCTAAATTCGAAGATGGCAAATGGTAGGAAATCATAATAGGAACAGCACCCAATGCCGTTACCGCTACTGCTAACAAATAGGTGTCAAAAGCTGGGCTCTTATACAGAACCACCTTGTCCCCATAGCCAATACCTGCTGCTGCAAATTGGGCAGCTCTTCTTTGAATGGCCTCAAAAACTGTTTGATAGGTATTTTCCAATCCTAATTCAGGGAAGGATGCGTAGGGTTGGTCAAAATAAATGGCAACATTTGGAAACTCTTGAGCTGCTGTTTTAAACTGACGATAAAGATTTAATGGTTTGTAACTAATAGTTGACATATCTAACCTTTCTAAAATGACAATGATAAGGTTATTATAACATCTTGTGCCAACCTTCACAATCTGATTTTTGAACATACTTTCAGTTGTGAAAAAAACAAGTAGCGAATCTGAACTCACTACTTGTTTACATTTTCAATTAACCAATCTCTGCCAAGATAGCTTTGATTTGATCTTTCGTGTGGACACCAGCAACTTGTTTCACAACCTGTCCATCTTTTTTGAACAAAAGTGTTGGGATAGACATGATTCCAAACTGACGAGCTGTGTTTGGATTTTCATCAACATCCATCTTGTAAATACGCAATTCATCTTCGTCCACTTCATCTGCCAATTGCTCCAAAATTGGTGCTTGCATACGACAAGGACCACACCATGGTGCCCAAAAGTCAACAAGGACTACGCCTTCTTGTGTTTCAACTTCAAAGTTTGCATCTGTAATAACTTGAACCATAATTTTCTCCGTTTCTGTTTTTCTACTATCATTCTACACCAAAAAAAAACAGAAAGCGAATTTTTGCTACGGGATGAGATATGAGATAGACATGCTTAGACAATTGTGATTTGAAAATATGTTGGTCATTCTAAACTAGACCGCAGGGAGACGAGGGGGAACTGGGTGACTGTTTTTCCTGTCAAATCCAGTTGTAGCAATGGGACATGGTTGTCGATGTGGTGCTACGGAAGAGAAATGAGTTAAACCTATCTATAAAAATTTCAGTTGTAAAAACAAATGGGTAAAGCCAAACTTGTCCGCAACGATACAAGCGAGAAATGAAAAATTGTTTTGCTTATCAAATCCAATTGTAACAATGAGACAAGGTGACGGAGTAGGTGCTACGGGAAAAAGGAGGGAGATAGATGTGTCGAGAAAATAGTGACTTGGAAAAACGTATTGGTCAAGCCAAACTAGACCGCAGGGAAACGAGGGGGAACTCACGTACCTGATTTATTTACAAAAAAAAAGAAAAAAGTTGAAAATGTTTCAACTTTTTTCTGTTAAATCTACCACATAGGTTAATTCTTGGTAGACATCTTCTATGTCAAAGAGATCCAAGCCAGCTTCTTCACTGACTACATAAACACCTTCTCTCAAATAGTAGGGAACTGGCTGACCTTCCATATCTGAAAAGGACAATCTACCTCGCTCTAAATCAATTCCAAAGCGGAAGGTTGGAACATCTTGTGGCGCTCCGACCACTAGATAATCCGAACAGACAACCTCACCACCCCATTTCTGATACAAATGGTTAGCAGCATCGTCCTCTCTGGTAAAGATAGCTAGTTTCTCTACACCTTGCTCTCTCAATTCATTCTCTGCCTGTTCAAAAAGCGCTTGTGCAATGCCCTGCCCTTGAAAATCAGGGTGGACTGCTAGGTTAGTAAAATAAGCTGTTCGCTTACTTGGTGCGTAAATATAAGACTGGCTGCACTCTTCCGTGTAAATATCGATGTCAATTAGACCAACGATTTGCCCGTCCATTTCAGCCACCCATTCCACACGATAATCATAAACGTCTGTCATTAGTTCGGGCTTCTCTGTCTCTCTATCATCAAAGAATGGAGAGAAGAGGTAGCTGAGTGCCTTACAATAAACCCAACCTTTTTCATCACTGGTTTGATATTTTCTGATAATCATAAGAATCTCCCATCGGTTGATTACTATTTAAACGTCACAATGGTACAGCCTGAGCCACCTGCATTTTGTGGGGCGTAGCCGAACTCCTTGACCTGCTTGTTACGGCGAAGATACTTTGTCACCCCTTCTCGGATAACCCCTGTACCAATACCGTGAACAATGTCGACTTGTGCCAGATTATTGAGCAGGGCCTGGTCGATAAATTCATCCAGCTCCATCATAGCCTCTTCGTAGCGTTTGCCACGGAGATCTAAGCGGGCTTTTGGTCCTCGTACATTGGCACGTTTGACTGTGTGAACCTGGCGTTTCTTAGGCTGCTCTGTCTTTTCCGCCTTGACTAAGTCAAACTCATCTTTGGCCAAGGTCATCTTAATCAAGCCAACCTGAGCTTCCCAACGTCCATCTTTAAGCTGATTGGTCAGGGTGCCGCGTTGTCCATAAGCTGTAACGATAATGTCATCGCCCACCTTGGCTTCCCGCTGAATTTTGGCTTTTTTCAAGACTTTGTTCTTAGACAAATCCACCACTTCAGGCGCCAACTTTTTCAGCTCTGCCTTGGCTTCGATAATCTGGTGGGGCTTAAGACTGGCTGCAGCATGAAGATTTTTGAGAATATCCTCGCTTTCTGCCAATGCCATATCGACAATTTCCTTGGCCTCCAAACGTGCCTTGTTGAGCTCATTTTCCCGCTCACGATTGAGCTCGTCATAGAGCTTACGAAGGGCTCGGTTCATCTTGTAATTTTCTTGCTCCACATCACGAATCTTATCCAGACGCTGACGACTTTCAACCGTCTGGCTTTCCAATTTCTCGATAATGCGGTTCACATCGCTATCTGTATCCGTCCAAGATTGGGCTGACTGGATAATAATATCAGATAGACCAAGACGGCGGGCAATTTCAAAGGCATTGGAGCGACCAGGAACACCCTGCATAAACTTATAGGTCGGACGCAGGCTATTGCTATCAAATTCCATGCTGGCATTTTCAATACCAGAGGTTTCTATCCCGTAGGCCTTGAGCTCAGGGTAGTGGGTGGTTGCCATGGTCTTGATCCCCCGCAGACGAAGGTCATCCAAAATAGCCATTGCCAAAGACGCACCCTCCTGCGGATCTGTCCCCGCTCCCAACTCGTCAAAGAGAATGAGGGAATCTTGATCTGCCTCCGCTAAAATCTGTACCGTGTGGGTCATGTGACTGGAGAAGGTTGATAAACTCTGCTCAATCGACTGTTCATCCCCAATATCCGCAAAAATTTCTTTGAAGATAGCTACCCGACTGCCCTTGTCTGCCAAGATAGGCAAACCAGACTGAGCCATCAGATGGGTCAATCCCAAGGTCTTAAGCATGATGGTCTTACCACCTGTGTTGGGACCTGTTATCACGATAGCCGTCAACTGACTACCGAAATACAGGTCATTTGGTACAGGCTCAGCAATGAGCGGATGTCGAACGTTGAGAAGGGCAATATCCTGCTTCTCAGATAGTTTGGGTACAACTGCTTGATGATCACGCGCAAAGAGATGCTTAGCACGGACGAAATCAATATGTCCGATAAGCCAGGCATTGTTACGAATCACGCCACTATGCGGACGGAGCATATCCGACAATTCCTGCAAGATACGGTTGAGCTCGTGGCGTTCTTCTGCTCGGAGGTGACTGATTTCTTCGTTCAGGGTCACCACTGCCCGCGGTTCAATATACACAGTCGAGCCAGAAGCAGAAATGTCATGGACAACCCCTGCAATCTTATTGCGATAGGTATTCTTGACAGGAAGGACATTTCGCCCATTACGGCTTGCCAAAATGCTATCGGACAGCATATCACTCTTGTTCTTCAAAATATCCTGCATGACCTGACGAACTTGGTCTTCAGCTTCACGGATTTTTCTTCGAATACGGGCTAGTTTTTCAGAGGCAAAATCCTCTACAAAACCAGCATCATTGATGGACTGTAGGGAGCCTTGTAAATGTGGAAAAAGCTCAATCTTCTCAAAGAGTTTATTCAGCTGGCTAAGACTGACATTTTCCAGATTACTATAAAAATCCAAGAGAGATTTAGAAACTTCCAAGACCTTTTTAACAGCTAATAGTTCAGCGATATTGAGGTCTGTATCCAATTCCAAACGACGCATGGCTGGACCGATGTCGCTAGTAGCTGACAGACTGAAATAGGGATTTTCCACAAAAATCTGCGCTATATCTGTCAACTCGTCGAAGGCCTGTTGGATACGGTGGACTTCCACCATGGGCTCCAACTGTCGTAATTCTTCAAAGCCCTGTTCCGTCAAGAGATAGGGCTCAATTTTTTGTCTTACCTTGTGAAATTCAAGGGTTTCAATAATTTTATTATTCATATGTTCCTACTTAGTCTTTTCCTTAGCTTTATCTCATTGTCAAAACAATAATAAGATAAAAATATAGTCTTTCACAGTCTCTTACATTAAAGGTATAACAGTCAACTAATACTCAATGAAAATCAGAATCAGACTTGCTCCAAAGGCTTGGGGAACCTTTAGAGGTTGGAAATAGGCGAACGTAGTTCGTTTCGCTCTGATGCAGATTGAACTCTGTTCCTTTTATATTTCAAGGGAACAGGCTGAAAAGATCCACTGGATCTTTTCTCTCAGTAAATCAACAACGTCCTATTTTGATTTTCGAAGAGTATAAATGACGATAAAAAGGATAAGGTCTCCCTTACCCTGCTATATTACTCAACCAGAGAGATTTTAAAAAGCTACTAGTGAATGGTGTGTACTGAATCATGATGTTGGCAAGAAAACTACTGTGCAATTTATCTTGAATCATCGCTAACGGAATAGTTGATAGCAAGACCATCACAATCTGAAGAGAAATAAAAGTCACCAAGACAGCCAAGGTACCGCTTATGAGATTGGTCGTTTTTGTATCAGGATTAAAAGCCTCTAATAGATGGACAAATATTCCTATGAAACGCACAATGGCGTAAACCAAGACGTATATCAAAAGAAAGGCCAATCCCGCATAAAATACCATATCTAGGTCAAAGAGATATTTCTCATCAAAATAATAGTTGGAGCTCCCCTGAGTCGCATTGGCAAATGGCACCCAGAGATAAAGGAAGGATGCCAATTTTTTATAAGTAGCCGTCGCAACCACCAGAGCAATAATACTTCCCATGCTATAAAACGCCTGTAGAACTAGACCACGACTGTAGCCAATGTAGAAACTCCATGCCAAAATGAGAATAATTGCTAATGAAATCATACCTTGTCCTCAAGCTCATCTAAGTCAATCAAGGTCACATTCTTTTTCAAGACCTTTTCTTTGACGCTTGCAAGTTCTTGTTCCTTTTGTTCAAATGCCATCTCGCGTGTTAGTTGAACGGATAGAGCATTGATTGCCAACAAAAGCGCGAGGGTTTCAGAGTCCGCCGTCGGCATCTTTTCTTTGATAGCTTGGTATTTTTCCTGTGCAATACGCTCAATCTCTTCCATGAATAAATTATCATGCTCAGTTGTCAAGGTTAATTGCTTCTCGCCAAATGTAAATTTATATCGATTTAAGTTTGCCATATCTTACCTCTTCTTCTATCTATTATAGCGTAAAAAACTTGATTTGGCTAATCTCTCCTATAAAGAATGCTTTCTACGAGCAAAATCTACAAAGCGGAATTTATCAATTTTATGCTTGCTTTCTGTATATTGGAATTGCTGGGTATCACCGAGATAGACACGAGATTTAATCAAGACCAAATAATCATCCTTCGATTGCATTAGATCGCGCTCTTCTCGACTGGTCGGCTCTACCGTAATCTCTTTTTGTGCATAAGCAATATCAAGGCCTAACTTATTTTCCAGGTATTCGTAAATGGATTTTTCAGCAATAGCAGTTGTCAACTCTGGCACGACATCGACAGCAAGATAATCTGTATCCACAACAGAGACCTTACCGTCAATCGAACGTGTACGGACAACTTTCCACACCTTGCTATACGGCTCAAAGCCTGTCAAATGCGAAAGGCTACTATTAACGGTAATCATATCTAAGCTGACAACATCTGTCTTGGTAGAAAGCTGGAGAACATTTGTCAATTCCTGATAGGAAGTTAACCCTGAAACTGGGAAATTGAGAATTTCTTGCTTAAGGACCATTGAACCACGCCCTTGCACTTTTTGAATCAAACCTCCCTCAGTCAAAATCGCCAACGCCTTACGAACCGTATCACGACTAACACCATAGATTTCCTGAAGCTGCTGTTCTGTCGGTAGGGAGCTTTCTGCCGGATAAACATTTGTCCGTATTTTTTCTTTTAAGTCATTATAAATTTCTTGGTATTTTTTCATCATTTCCTCGCAAATTCATCTGTCAAATAGCATACAACTATCAACATTATAACAAAATTCATTTCAAAATTAAAAAAAACTAAGCAAAAACGCTTGCATTATTTTTTGAAATCGGATACAATAACTACACAAAGGAAATTTGTCCGTACAAATTTCAGAAAAGACATACTTTTGGGAGATGTCTAAAAAATATAGGGTGACGGATTCCATAAGCCGTCTAGAAGGAAAAATATATGGGAAAATTTGAAAAAGAAGCCAAACAGCTCCTAGAAGCTATTGGCGGAAAAGAGAATGTCAATGCAGTAACACACTGTGCAACACGCATGCGCTTTGTTCTTGCAGATGAGAAAAAAGCAAACGTAAAAGTCATCGAAGACATTCCAGCAGTAAAAGGAACCTTCACCAACGCTGGTCAGTTCCAGGTCATCATCGGTAACGATGTACCAATCTTCTACAATGACTTTACAGCTGTGTCTGGTATCGAAGGCGTATCAAAAGAAGCTGCTAAGTCAGCCGCTAAAAGTAACCAAAATGCCATCCAACGTGTTATGACTATGCTGGCGGAAATCTTCACTCCAATCATCCCTGCCCTTATCGTCGGCGGTTTGATTCTTGGTTTCCGTAACGTCTTGGAAGGCGTTCAGATGGAGTGGTTGGGACAAGCCATGAAAGACGGGCAGTTGGTCTTTGACGCTGACGGTAACCCTGTATGGAACACCATCGTTCAGGTTTCTCCTTTCTGGAATGGTGTCAATCACTTCCTCTGGTTGCCAGGTGAAGCCATCTTCCACTTCTTGCCAGTAGGTATCACTTGGTCTGTATCTCGTAAAATGGGAACTTCACAAATCCTTGGTATCGTCCTTGGTATCTGTTTGGTTTCTCCTCAGTTGCTCAACGCTTATGCTGTACCTGGTACAGATGCAGCAACCATTGCCAGCGACTGGTCTTGGAACTTCGGTGCATTTAGTATTGCCCGTATCGGTTATCAAGCGCAAGTTATCCCTGCCCTCCTTGCAGGTTTGGCACTTTCTTATCTGGAAATCTTCTGGCGTAAGGTTGTTCCAGAAGTGGTCTCAATGATCTTCGTACCATTCCTATCACTTCTTCCAGCTATTATCCTGGCTCACACTGTCCTTGGTCCTATCGGTTGGACAATCGGTCAATGGTTGTCAACTATCGTATTGGCAGGTTTGACTGGCCCATTGAAATGGCTCTTCGGTGCGGTATTCGGTGCCCTCTATGCACCATTCGTCATCACTGGTCTTCACCACATGACAAACGCCATCGATACACAATTGATTGCGGATGCTGGTGGAACTGGTCTCTGGCCAATGATTGCTCTTTCTAACATCGCTCAAGGTTCTGCAGTATTTGCCTACTTCCTCATGAACCGTCACAATGAGAAAGAAGCTCAGATTTCACTTCCTGCAACTATTTCTGCCTACCTAGGTGTTACTGAACCAGCTCTCTTTGGTGTCAACGTAAAATACATTTACCCATTCGTAGCTGCTATGATTGGTTCAAGTATCGCAGGCTTACTCTCTGTAACCTTCAATATCCAAGCTGCTTCTATCGGTATCGGTGGTCTTCCAGGTATCTTGTCTATTAAGGCTGAATACTGGGGTGCATTCTTTATGACAATGATTGTTGCGATTGTTGTCCCAATGATTTTGACAGCTGTTTTCAAACGTACAGGTGCATTTTCAAAAAAAGAAGAAACTGTTGAAGAAGTTGTAGCCCCAGCTGAAGCAGTTGTTGAAACTGGCGCTGCTATCGAATTGATTAGCCCACTTACTGGTCAAGCCAAAGAATTGTCACAAGCTACTGACCCTGTATTTGCTTCAGGTGTCATGGGACAGGGTGTCCTTATTGATCCAAGCGAAGGTATCTTGGTTGCTCCAGTCGATGGTGAAGTATCTGTCCTCTTCCCAACTAACCATGCTGTTGGTATCACTGCTACAAACGGAGTTGAGCTCCTTATGCACATTGGTATAGATACTGTTGGATTGGAAGGCAAAGGCTTCACAGCCCATGTCAAACAAGGTGACAAGGTAAAAGCTGGTGATAAATTGATTAGCTTTGACATCGATGTCATTAAGGCTGCCGGTCTTATTGCTGAAACACCAGTTATCGTGACCAACCAAACTGACTTTGACACTCAAGTTATCGGAAATCTTCCTCGTGCCATCTCGCAAGGCGAAGCTATTCTGACAGTTACAAAGAATTAATGTTCTAGGAGGCTGGGCAAAAAGCCCTGGCCCACTTCTCAGTGTTCGTGTCAACATCTCAGCGCAGTGGTTGATTGGCAGATTTGTTCGTGTTTCACACTCCAAATCTGACCATCACGACTGTTGCGAACAAAGTTCGCTTCATCTCCAACCTCCAAAGGTTCCCCGAACCTTTGGAGCTATGCGGGGGTGGGAGTGAAACAGTCTGGGGATAGACTGTTTCAGCTCAACAACTAGAAATAAAGACTTGTTGACGAACTCTTTTTGACTTAGTCGAGTTCTTTCCCACTCCCTATCATTGCTTATGCAAGAAGGAAAAAATTAAGAAAGAGAGAGCAAAATGACAATAGACAAACGAAAGGTTGTTTATCAAATCTACCCAAAATCTTACAAGGATACAACTGGAAATGGTGTCGGCGACCTGCGTGGGATTATTGAAAAACTTCCATATCTAAAAGAGCTAGGCATTGATATGATTTGGCTCAACCCTTTCTACCCAAGTCCTCAACGGGACAACGGCTATGACATTTCCGACTATACAGCCGTCAATCATGATTTTGGCACCATGGCTGACTTTGAAGAAATGGTGGCTGTCGGCAAAGAATTGGGCATCGAATTCATGTTGGACATGGTTCTTAACCATTGCTCGACAGACCACGAATGGTTCCAAAAAGCCCTCGCTGGCGACAAGTACTACCAGGATTTCTTTATCCTGCGTGACCAGCCAACTGACTGGGTTTCCAAGTTTGGTGGCAATGCTTGGGCACCTTTTGGCGACACCGGGAAATATTACCTCCACCTCTTTGATGTGACCCAAGCCGACCTCAATTGGCGAAATCCTCATGTTCGCGACGAACTCTTCAAGGTGGTCAACTTCTGGAAAGACAAGGGTGTCAAGGGCTTCCGCTTCGACGTTATCAACCTGATTGGCAAGGATGAAGTCCTTGAAGATTGCCCAGTCAACGACGGCAAGCCAGCCTACACCGACCGGCCAATCACCCACGACTACCTCAAGATGATGAACAATGCTACTTTTGGAGCAGAAAAAGGCTTCATGACCGTTGGGGAAATGTCTGCCACCACCATTGAAAATTGCATTCTCTACACAGCTCCTGAGCGGGAAGAATTGTCCATGGCCTTCAACTTCCATCACTTGAAAGTGGACTACAGGGACGGGCAAAAATGGACCATTATGGACTTTGACTTTGAGGAACTCAAACGCCTCTTCCACACTTGGGGCGAAGAGATGTCAGTCGGAAACGGCTGGAATGCCCTGTTTTACAACAACCACGACCAGCCTCGTGCCCTCAACCGCTTTGTTGATGTAGAGAATTTCCGCAAGGAAGGAGCAACCATGTTGGCCGCTTCTATCCACCTATCACGCGGCACCCCTTACATCTACATGGGCGAGGAAATCGGCATGATTGACCCCGACTACGACAGCATGGACGACTACGTGGACGTCGAGTCTATCAATGCCTACCAGATGCTCTTGGACCAAGGTCACACACCTGAGCAGGCCTTCAAGATTATCCAGGCCAAGTCCCGTGACAATTCCCGCACCCCGATGCAATGGGACGCTTCTGACAATGCAGGCTTCTCAACAGGAACTCCTTGGCTAAAGGCTGGCAAATCCTACCAAACGATTAACGTTGAAAATGAAAAAACAGGCCCAATCTTTACCTTCTATCAAGGGTTGATTCGACTCCGAAAAGAACTCCCCCTCATCTCAGAAGGGGATTACAAGGCAGCCTACAAGGATAGCCAGAAAGTCTATGCCTTTGAACGCTTGCTGAACGGTGAAAAACTACTAGTCCTCAACAATTTCTTCGCAGAAGAGGTTGAACTAGACCTGGCAGACGACTACGCCCACGGTCAAGTCCTCATCAGCAACTATCCTGACAGCAAGTTAGGCAAAAAAATCATTCTCAAACCTTACCAAGCATTGGCGATTCAAGTTAAATAAACGATAAAGCATCCGAAAACAACACTCTACATGTCAATTTTAATTTTCCTAAAATTAGAACCTACCTTCACAGCTCAGTATGTTACTTGTGAAGGCAAGTTCTTGGTTTAAGGTTTCTTTTAGGAATATATTTTATACTGTGATTTGCGCACGAAACAGCTATCTGGGGGGAGATGGCTGTTTCTTCTTTTATAGTCATTTGAATTAACTTTGTCGTCACTTTCGGCTTGCCGTACTCTACGAAAGTGACTTGTTTGAAAGTTAATTCATTCGACTATATTACTACATATAAAGAAATAACCGTTTCAGATAAGGCTGAAACGGTTATTTTTGTAAGTCTAATTAAAAGATACATGCACATGATCGTAATGGTTTTCTGTAACGCTACCACGGTCTGGCATCAGGTTCCATGTATAGGCTGGACCATAGATACTGTCATACGGCGCATAGAAACGCTGTTTCCAAATGATGTAGTTGATATTTTTAGAAGCTAAGTTTGCAACTGCATAAGCTGCCACTTGATCTCCTAGAGCTGAGCTCTCAGGCACCATAAAGTCAATTGCCAGACCTTTACCATGGTCTCCTGAATCACCTGCACGGTAACCAGAGAATGAGGTAATACCAAAGGCATTTGCCACTTCTGCGCGGAAGGCTGCTACCTGAGGTTGCAAACCAACATCATAAGCACTTGTACTTGTTGTAGTGGTTGATAGGGCTGTCACTTGTGGAGTTTCAACTACAGGCTGTTCTACAACTTCCTCTACAGGTGCTTCTACTACAGGCTGCTCTACAACTTCCTCTACAGGTGCTTCTACTACAGGCTGTTCTACAACTTCTTCTACAGGTGCTTCTACTACAGGCTGTTCTACAACTTCCTCTACAGGCGCTTCTACTACAGGTTGCTCTACAACTTCCTCTACAGGCGCTTCTACTACAGGTTGCTCTACAACTTCCTCTACAGGCTGCTCTACAACTTCCTCTACAGGCGCTTCTACTACAGGCTGCTCTACAACTTCTTCTACAGGCTGTTCTACAACTTCCTCTACGGGTGCTGAGTCAGTAACTGATGAAATTTGATCCAACGGAATAACCGTATCCTCAACCGTTACTTGATTGGTTGTTAGGTCAACAGTTGCCTGAACGGTCTCATTTGTGTTTCCCTGAACAGGAGCTTCAATCTCAACCTGAGTCACTTGATTGTTTTGGTCAACAGTCGTCGTCAGTACCGTATCAGGGAAAATCAAGTTGACATCTGCAATTTGATTCATTTTCGCCAGCAAGTCCATATCAATATTCATAGCTGACGCGATGGCTGATAAGGTATCCCCATACTGAACAGTATAGGTCATCTTTCCTTCTTCTTGGACAATTTCTGGGCTAATTTCAGAAACAGTACGTGGAGCCCATTCGAGGGCTAAAACATTTGTCGAAATCATCCCTGTACTAAAGAGGGAAAGAGCCAATGAAGATGTGTATAACATCTTCTTATTGTTTTTCATAATGGGTGTTTTTCTCTTGCGACGCATATGTTGTGGTTTATTTGTTCTCTTACGTTTCATAATCTTATTCCTTCTTTATTTTTGAGATGGTTCTATCTTATCTAAATTAAATCTGAAAAACAAGCCTTCAACCGCTCTTTTAAATAAACTGTCTCCACTATGTAATCTTAGGACTTTTCTGTCACACAATCAATATAAATGTCATCTGACTGTCATATTATTTAGATAATACTCAATGAAAACCAAAAACAGATTCGGCGACGCAGATGCAGATAGAACGAACGTTTACCAAATCAAGTCAACAACGTCTGGATTTTCGAAGAGTATAAGTAAAAAAATAAGAGTAAGGCAGTAATCCAATAATTGGCTACTAACTCACTCTCATTTCTATTTTCGGATTAGTCAAATCCCTACATTTCTTCAGGATAAACCAAGCCCCATTCTTTACGGAGTTGGGTCATGATCTCCATGACATCTTGGGTGTAGGCTAGGTGCATGGTGTTTTCGATGCCTGCGACAGCTTTTTCCATATCCGCAACTTCATAAGAAAGGGCCTTGGCTGTCTCGCCCGCTTCGATTACTTCTTGACTACCATCTTCTGTGTAGGTAATGACTGCCTTCTGACCACGAGGATACTCGTAAAGCTCGATGTAGCCTTTATCGTAGGCAATCGTTCCACGTTTTGGCTGTTTGGCATGGAGGGTCAGTGCGATGGTCGCCATTTCTCCTGCATCATTGCTGAGCAAAATCCCTACCTGCTCGTCCACACCAGTTGGAGCCAATTTAACCTGGGACAAAACCTGGCTTGGCTTTTCCGTCATAAACCAACGGACAAAGGACAGAGCGTAGACACCAATATCCAAGAGGGCACCGCCTGCCAAGTTTTTATTGAAAAAGCGGTTGGTCATATCGTATTCCTTGTAGCTACCAAAGTTCATCTGAATCATCTTCAAAGCACCAAGCTTGCCACTGGCAACCACTTGGCTCAACTGACGATAGATTGGCATATGGAAAATGGTCATGGCTTCTGCCAGGATAACCTGATTTTCTTCTGCCAGTTGAATGGCTTCTGCTAATTCTTCTGAATTAAGCGTAATAGACTTTTCACAGAGGACATGCTTTCCAGCCTTCAAAGCCTTTCTCAAATAATTGATATGGGTATTGTGAGGCGTAGAAATGTAGATAATGTCTACTTCAGGATCCTCAAAGACTTCATCGATTTCTCGATAAACTTTCTCGATGCCATATTTTTGCGCAAATTCCACACCCTTGTCATAGGTACGGTTAGCTACCGAATAAAGATTTCCACCCATAGCCTGCAAGGCCTGAACCAATTCGTTGGCAATGACACCTGTTCCCAGAGTCGCCCATTTATACTTCATTTGCACTTCCATAGTGTACCTCACTTTCTTCTACCATTATAGTAAATTCCACCCTTTTCTGCACACTCTAACTAGCATTTGTGTTACAATAAGAACATGAATACCGTTGTACTAAAGGCATCTGCCCAGCAAAAACAAGCCATGATGGCTCACTATGACCGCTATCGGCAGACCAGCAAAAATCCTTACATAGAAGCATTTTTCAAACTGACCGGTGCCAGCCTGTCCATCTACACTTCTGGAAAAGTCGTTTTTCAGGGGGAAATGGCAGAGCAGGAAGCAGGGCTCTGGGGCTATGAGCCAGAAAAGTCTGGACAGACAACCATACCTGGTCAAAACCTGCCCATGATTGGTACAGATGAGGTTGGAAACGGGTCTTATTTTGGAGGTTTGGCAGTCGTTGCTAGTTTTGTCCGCCCAGAAGACCATGCCTTTCTCAAGTCGCTTGGTGTGGATGATTCCAAGAAAATGACAGACCAAAAAATCTGCCAAATCGCCCCTCTCTTAAAAGAGAAAATCCCCCACCAAGCTCTGCTATTGTCACCGAAAAAATACAACGAAGTCATCGAGCAAGGCTACAATGCGGTGTCTGTCAAGGTCGCCCTACACAATCAGGCTATTTTCCTACTCTTACAGAAGGGTGTCCAGCCTGAGAAGATTGTCATTGACGCCTTCACTTCTAGTCAAAACTATCAAAAGTACTTGAAGAAGGAAGCCAATCAATTTGCCAACCCCGTCACTCTAGAAGAAAAGGCTGAGGGCAAGTATCTGGCTGTGGCAGTATCTTCTATTATTGCTAGAGCTATGTTTTTAGAAAATCTTGTCCAGCTTGGTCAACTAGTTGGGATGAATCTACCGTCTGGTGCGGGCAGTAAATCCGACCAAGTCGCAGCAAGCATCTTAAAACAATATGGCATGGCTGGTCTCAACCAAACTGCCAAACTCCACTTTGCCAATACGCAAAAAGCACAAAAATTATTGAAATGAGGAAAAAATATGGGAGCAATCCAAAAAACAAAACGCTCACCACTAGTCGCCTTCTTAGCTGAATGGGGCATCTTTTTACTGTTTATGGCAGCTTTTTTTGCCAGTCGTTACTTTATCTGGGATCCTGTATCTGTCGATGGCCATTCCATGGACCCAACGCTTCAACACCAAGAAAAACTCATCATGCTAAAAACGACCTCTATCGACCGCTTTGATATTGTTGTAGCCAGCGAAACAGACAGCGATGGCAAGGAAAAACTGATTGTCAAACGTGTGATTGGTATGCCAGGTGACACCATTCGCTATGAAAACGATGTCCTCTATGTTAACGACCAAAAAGTGAACGAGCCTTACTTAGATGAATATCTCGCTGCATTCCAGAAAGATAAACTTCAAGAAGTCTATTCTTACAACAAACAATTCCAAGCTGTGGCCCAATCTGCTGAAGCTTTCACACAAGATGCCAATGGTTACGTAGACTTTACCGTGACAGTCCCAGAAGGACAATACTACCTGATGGGAGATGACCGCCTTGTCTCACTAGATAGTCGTAGTGTAGGAACATTTTCCCGTGAAAACATCAAAGGAGAAGTTGTCTTTCGCATGTGGCCTTTCAATCGTATTGGGACTGTTGATTAATACAAACAAGTTTGGAGCAATCCGTTCCAAACTTCTTTTTTCACTATTTTAGGAACTATTTTCTATGAATGAAGTTTATTTTACCGGTACTATTGACCGGATTATTTTTGAAAATCCTAGTAATTTTTATAAAATCCTTCTCCTTGAAATCGAGGAGACAGACGCAGACTATGATGACTACGAAATTATTGTGACCGGAACGATTGCCGATGTCATTGAAGGAGAAGACTATCGTTTCTATGGCAATCTGGTCACCCATCCCAAGTATGGTCAGCAGCTGCAAATTTCGCGTTACGAACGCAGCAAGCCTACCTCAGCTGGTCTGGTCAAGTATTTCTCCAGCGAGCATTTCAAGGGAATTGGACGTAAAACAGCTGAAAAAATCGTTGAGCTCTATGGCGAGGATACCATTGATAAGATTTTAGCTGAACCTGAAAAACTAACCCAAATCACAGGCCTATCCAGCAAGAATATGCAGGCATTTGTGGAGAAACTCCGCCTCAATTATGGCACCGAGCTGATTTTGGCAAAACTAGCCGAGTATGGCATTCCCAATAAATTGGCCTTTCAAATCCAAGACCAGTATAAGGAAAAAACACTTCAGATTATTGAAGAAAATCCCTATCAACTGGTCGAAGATGTCCAGGGCCTCGGCTTCACCATTGCCGATAGGATTGCGGAAAACTTGGGAATTGCCAGCGATTCCCCCCAACGCTTTCGGGCTGGTATGCTCTTTAGTCTCATTCATCGCTCCATGGAAACAGGCGATACCTATGTGGAGGCTAGAGATTTGCTGGAAGCAACCCTTGAACTGCTGGAAAAATCCCGCCATACAGAGCTGGACCCTGCCGCAGTTGCCAAAGAATTGACGGGATTGATTGCAGACGACAAGGTACAGCAAGAAGGCACAAAGATTTTTGACAACAGCCTCTACTTTGCCGAACACGGTATACATAAAAACCTAACCCGCCTGATGGGGAAAAATGGTTTCAAGCCCTTTCCACGCGCAGACGTTGAGGCTGCCATAGCAGAGCTGGAAAGTATGTCTTCCCTGACCTACGATGACATTCAAAAAGAAGCCATCGTCCAAGCTATTACCAATCCGCTTTTCATTCTGACAGGCGGACCAGGGACAGGAAAAACTACGGTTATCAACGGTATTATCGCGGTCTATGCCATCTTGCATAAGATTGACCTGACTCGCAACCGAGAAGAATGCCCTGTCCTCCTAGCCGCTCCAACTGGACGAGCAGCCAGACGGATGAATGAGTTGACAGGCCTGCCTTCTGCCACCATCCACCGCCATCTCGGTCTGGTAGAAGGACAGGAAGAATCCTACCGTGATGATTATTTGGATGCCGACTTTATCATCGTGGATGAGTTTTCTATGGTAGATACTTGGTTGGCAAACCAGCTCTTCCAGAACATCTCCTCCCAGACCCAAGTTCTGATTGTCGGCGATGCGGAGCAATTACCTTCTGTCAGTCCCGGTCAGGTTCTAGCAGATCTCTTAAAAATTGACAAGCTACCCAGCATCACTCTGGAACGCATCTACCGTCAATCCGATGATTCGACTATTGTTACCCTAGCCAGCCAGATTCGCCAAGGAGCTCTGCCGAGCGATTTCCGTGAGAAAAAGGCTGACCGCTCCTATTTTGAAGCGCAAAACGAACAAATTCCAGCCCTGATTAAACGCATTGTCGGTGCAGCTATCAAGTCAGGCATCCCTGCAAACGAGGTCCAAATCCTCGCACCCATGTACCGCGGTGCCGCAGGCATTGACCAGCTCAACACCATGACCCAGGCCCTGCTCAATCCCCTAGAAGATGGAGAGCTGGAATTTCTCCACAACGAGCAAGCCTTCCGCCAAGGTGACCGGGTTATCCATCTGGTCAACGATGCCGAGGCCAATGTCTTCAATGGTGATTTGGGCTACATCACCGACCTCCTGCCTGCCAAGTACACCGACTCAAAGCAGGACGAGATTACCATCAACTTCGACGGTAGCGAGGTTACCTATCCCCGCAATGAATGGTACAAGATTACCCTGGCCTACGCCATGTCCATCCACAAGTCCCAAGGTAGTGAGTTTCAGGTCGTCATCCTCCCCATCACCCGCACAAGCCACCGCATGCTCCAGCGCAATCTGGTCTACACCGCCATCACCCGCTCCAAGAGCAAGCTCATCCTCCTAGGCGAAATCTCCGCCTTCGACTACGCCGTCAAAAACGCCGGAACCCTCCGCAAAACCTATCTGGTCCCACGTTTCCAAGGGGAAATGGCAGAGCAGGACAGCAAGGAAAGCCTGACTGAAAACAACGAAAGCAAAACAGCCACAGCCAAACAAACCCAGCCACCTGCCCAGTCAGATAGGCTAGAACAAACAGAGCCAATCACAGGAAACTGCCAACAACTCTCCCTTCTTGACCAAGACCAACCAGAAAAAACAAGTGGACAACCCACAGAATACATTTTGACAGTGGACAACCTGCTAACCATCGACCCCATGATTGGTATTGAGCAGGCAGACATAGAGGAATTTTTCAAGATTAAGTAACAAAAAGATTTCTTTTGTTACAAAAATATTACAAATATTACAAAACTATGTTGACAGACTTGGTTTTATTTGCTATACTCTATTTATAAATGGAATGTATAAACGGAGGTCAGTCAAATGAAAAAGATATTCAACTACTCAGTATTGTTGCTTTCTGTAACCTGTCTCTTAACAGCTTGCACATCAAAAACGCAAGAAAGTAAATCAGAGACAGCTACAAGCAAAACTAGTCAATCAAGTACCAAGCAAACTAGCTCCTCCCAGCCTGCTAGTTCCCAAGAAACGACAACCGAAACCAGTTCATCAGTAGAGGCTAGTCAAGAAGTACAACAAGAACAGCAAACCCAGGAAACTCAGAGCTCTCAAGCCGAAGAGAGCATCCTAAGTACCGAAACAACACACACTCAGCTCCTTACCCTACCTGCTACCACTATTCCAGATGGTCTAGTTGGAAAATGGCAAGGAAGCAGCCAACAAGCCCGTTATGTTGAGGTCACTATCAGCGCAGACGGTACCTTTACGACTTACGAAGATTTTCGTCAAAGTGAAGATGAGGAAGGCGACTATCTCATTCACACCTACACAGCTCGAGTGACCGACCTAGTAGAGTATAGCCCAAACCACTACCTTATCCGTGGAGCTGAAGGCAAAGGTTCTGCCCTCCTCCCAGGAGTGACTGGACTAGGTGGAAGAATTGCACCTGGATTTATCCTAGAGGATGGACAATACAAAGTCATTATGTGGGGAAATCCCCTCGACCCATCTGTAGAAGCTGTTTACGACCTGGTATCAGAACCTCATGTATATGTAACCTTGGATAAGGTAGAATAGTAGAGTTCAAGTAACATTATTAAAAGCGAACAGAATTCTGTGCCCAACAGGGATTCTGTTCGCTTTTTTACTTAACTAGATTCCTTCCCATCCCACTCATCAAATCGAGACAGTGAGCGTAGCTTTTGAATTTCAAAAAGTATTAGCCAAAATCCAATAGAATATAATTACACCTCTTCGAAAACTACCTTCACCAAAATTTCTGCAAACTGCTCGGATTGGACTTCTGGGAAATAGTTGAGGCAATTCGCTGTCGCAAAGGCTGCCGCTTCTTTCAAAAAGATTTCTGGGGCTTGACCTTGACTGATTCCCTTGACTAGCAAGCCCAGGTAGAAATCCCCTGCCGCAATAGGATTGCGTGTTTCTTTCTTAGGTGACTGAATTCGGAAGAACCGCTGACCTATTTTTGCCAGACTACCCTTACCTCCCATGGTAATGATGATGTTCTCATGAGGGGTTACATCTTTCAGGATGCCTAAAATAGCTTCAGGGCTTTCTTCATCCAGCTCTGGATAAATATCTTTCAGCTCTTCATTATTGATTTTGATAAGGGCTGGTCTAGCTTGATAAGCCGCACGTAGAGCTGGTCCACTGGTGTCCACTATGGTCAGCACCTCTGGGTATTTTTCAATAAACTGCTGAATATAGTCATCCGGCATCCCCTTCATCAGACTGCCTGAAAAGACTAGGATGTCGCCAGCTTGCAGGCTATTTTCAATCTGCTGAGTGAATTGGTTGAGCAAATCCTCTGTTAGTTCAAAACCTTTTTCATAAAATAGTACTACATCGCCTGTACTGGTTTCAACATAGATATTACACGTCCGAGTATTCTGGCTATTTTCAACCACGCGCAGGGTACTTCCACCATCAGCATTAAGCTCCTGAATATAGCGACCAATCTGACCACCCAAAATAGTATGAATGATGTAGTCTGTCACACCGTTTTCACGGAGGGCATAGGCCACGTTGAAGCTTTTTCCACCAGGATAATCCCTCACTTCCGTCGGTCTCAGGGGAATATTCTTTTCAATTTTTTCAACAAGTAGCGTACGGTCCAGAGCTGGATTGGGACAAATCAAGTGAATCATATCGGTCTCCTTTTTATTTTTATATTATTATACTATATACAAACAAAAAAATAAAAAGATAATTCCTCGACGGAAACTATCTTTTAGACCATTTAATTTTTTTTTATGCAAATACGGAAATTCGTTCCTGCTGGTAACCACCTTTTTCAGCAATGTCAACCAAAGCCACAGCATAGTCAGCATAACTAATATAGCTTTCACCTTGGGTATTGACTTGGAAAACCTCGCCAGCAATAGTGTAGGCACCTGTTTTTGAGCCTTCCGCATCAAAATCGGCTGCAGGGCTGATATAGGTCCAGTTGATAGCTGTCGCCTGACGATAGAGGTCTAGACCAGCACCCATAGCCTCAGCGATTGGCAGATATTCCGCAGGGAAATCTGGTGTATCTTTCAGCATAGCTGTCTGGCTCTCGTCTAAATAAAGACTGCCTGCACCACCAACTACTAAAAGACGAGTTGGACTACCAGCAAGGATGGTCGCTAGATGCTCCGCAAGACGAGCGTGACCCGGCAAGGTTTCTGGTGTCCAAGCACCAAAAGCATTGACTACTACATCAAAGCCTGCCAAGTCTTCCTTGGTAAGAGCAAAAGCATCCTTTTGGATCACTTCTTGGGCTACGCTCTTGTTTTCAGAACGGACAATAGCCGTCACCTGATGACCACGTTCTACTGCTTCCTTTGCAATGGTTTGACCTGCTTGACCATTCGCTGCAATAATAGCTATTTTCATATTGATACCTCACTTGCTTTTGTTGTAATGATTACGTTTACAACATGAGTATAAATCATTTTTGTTGTAATGTCAATCGTTACAATTCAAAAATTAAAAAAATCATCAAACTGATGATCTTTTCATTAAATGTAATTATAGTTCCGCCAGTAAATCAGCAATAGTCGTCTGTGCAAGTTCATTTTCCAAAGCCGACTGAGCATTTTCCAAACGACTATCTAGCAGGGGATGAATATTGCGGCCTACCTGACAGTTTGGATTGGGTTGCTCATGAAAAGCGAATAATTGACCTTTTTCTCCAAACAACTCCACAGCCTGATAGACGTGCAAAAGTGTAATCTGGTCTGGAACCTGTGCCAAGCGAGCACCTCCAACACCACGCGCTACTTCTACCAGACCAACCTCCTTGAGTTGGGACAAAATATTTCTTATAATGACAGGATTAACCCCGACACTGCCTGCAATGCTAGTACTGGTCTGTTTTTCTTTTTCTCCTTCCAGAGCCAAGAGAACCAAGATATGGCTGGCAATGGTAAATCTACTTGAAATTTGCATCTCTTCTCCTTTTTTTCAGTCTATCATAGACTGAAACAGAACTCAAGTTTGAAAATTGGTCACGGTCACACCCAGCAAACGAATCCCTTTTTCAATCTTCCCAATTTCTTCAATTAGTTGACGAACCTCTTTCTCAATCGTTTCCGTCTGGTCCGTATACACCTCTAAACTATGACGTTTCGTCAAGGTAGAAAAGTCACCATAACGTACCTTTAAAACAATTGTTCGCCCCTTTTTTCCATTTCGCTTCAAACTAGCTGCGACCCGTTGGCAGAGACTGATTAGCTCTTTCAGGACATCCTCCTCCCGATAAAGAAGTTTGCGATAGGTTCTTTCCTTTCCAATTGACTTACGAACACGGTCCACTTTAACGGGCGAATTAGAAATGCCCCTCGCTTTCCGATAAAGGTCGAAGCCAAAACGCCCAAATCTATCTATCAAAACCATTTCTGGTACATCTAGCAAATCTTGCCCCGTGTAGACCCCCATCTCATGCAGGCGTTCCACCGTCTTCTTCCCCACACCGTGAAATTTTTCAACAGGCAGGGAGGCGAGAATACCAACAGCATCTTCAGGTAGAATCAAGGTCAAACCGTGCGGTTTTTCCATATCAGAGGCAATTTTTGCCAAAAATTTATTATAGGAAACACCTGCGGAAGCTGTCAGATGCAATTCATTCCAAATATCGTATTGGATAAGCTTGGCAATCTTAACCGCAGAGCTGATGCCCAACTTATTTTCTGTTACATCCAAGTAAGCCTCATCGATAGACATGGGCTCCACCAAATCAGTATAGCGATGAAAAATTTCTCGAACCTGTCGCCCAACTTCCTGGTATTTTTCATAATTGCCAGAAATGAAAATCGCCTGAGGACAACGTTCATAAGCTTCTTTTGAGGACATAGCCGAGTGAATACCAAAGGCACGCGCCTCATAATTACAGGTAGACACCACTCCTCTACCGCCAGATAGTCTTGGGTCAGCCCCAATGATAACAGGTTTGCCCTTCAAAGCAGGATTATCCCTGACCTCAATGGCAGCAAAAAAAGCATCCATATCTACATGAATAATTTTTCTAGATAAATCATTGATTAAGGGAAAAATTAACATGATTGCCTCTTCCTGTTTTCAAGTTTAACTCGCTATATTATACCGCATTTCTTAGGAAGTTTCAGCCTTTAGATTCGTTGAACTAGCCATCTTACCAATACAATAAACGACAGCTTATCACCTTATTACAAATACAAGCAGAAATTCACTTTGAAAATACCAACTCTGTCTTTCAAGTTTTTTCATATTCCTTGAAAGGTTTTTCATTTATTTTCAAGTATTTTTGTCTTGTAGAAAGTGTTTTCAAATGGTATAATGATGACATGTTGGTATTGATACAAAGTCGATACCCAAAAGCATAAAAGGAGAACCCTCATGTCAACAAAAGTTAAAACAAAAAATGTTGCTGAAGACATTTTCGCCCAAGCCTGGGAAGGCTTTAAAGGTACAGATTGGCAAGATAAGGCAAGTGTAACACGCTTCGTTCAAGCCAACTACACTCCATACGATGGAGATGAAAGCTTCCTCGCAGGCCCAACTGAGCGTTCACTTCATATCAAAAAAATCATCGAAGAAACAAAAGCTGGCTACGAAGACACTCGCTTCCCAATGGACGTAGATCGTGCTACTTCTATCGCTGATATTCCAGCAGGTTTCATCGATAAAGAAAACGAACTCATCTTCGGTATCCAAAACGATGAGCTCTTCAAACTCAATTTCATGCCACGTGGTGGTATTCGTATGGCTGAAACAACTCTTATCGAAAACGGCTATACTCCAGACCCACTCCTTCATGAAATCTATACAAAACACGCTACAACTGTAAACGACGGTATCTTCCGTGCCTACACAGCTGACATCCGCCGTGCTCGTCACTCACACCACGTTTCTGGTCTTCCAGATGCATACTCACGTGGTCGTATCATCGGTATGTACGCTCGTTTGGCACTTTACGGTGCAGACTACTTGATGGAAGAAAAAGTAGCTGACTGGAATGCGATTACTGAAATCGATGAAGAATCAATCCGTCTTCGTGAAGAAATCAACCTTCAATACCAAGCATTGCAACAAGTTGTACGCTTAGGTGACTTATACGGTGTTGATGTTCGCAAACCTGCGATGAACACCAAAGAAGCTATCCAATGGACAAATATCGCCTTCATGGCAGTATGTCGTGTTATCAACGGTGCAGCAACTTCTCTTGGTCGTGTACCGATCGTTCTT
Source organism: Streptococcus sp. 2018162 (assembly GCF_019754175.1). NCBI lineage: Bacteria > Bacillati > Bacillota > Bacilli > Lactobacillales > Streptococcaceae > Streptococcus > Streptococcus sp. 2018162. The sequence goes on from NZ_JAIJZP010000005.1 coordinate 114,563, forward strand.
GACATCTATGCAGAACGTGACTTGGCTCGTGGTACATTTACTGAATCTGAAATCCAAGAATTTGTTGACGACTTCGTATTGAAACTTCGTACAGTGAAATTCGCTCGTACAAAAGCCTTCGACGAAATCTACTCTGGTGACCCAACATTCTTGACAACCTCTATGGCAGGTATGGGTAACGACGGTCGTCACCGTGTTACTAAGATGGACTACCGTTTCTTGAACACACTTGACAACATCGGTAACTCTCCAGAACCAAACTTGACAGTTCTTTGGTCAGACCAACTTCCATATTCATTCCGTCGCTACTGTATGGCAATGAGCCACAAACACTCTTCTATCCAATACGAAGGTGTGACAACAATGGCGAAAGATGGTTATGGTGAAATGTCATGTATCTCTTGCTGTGTATCTCCACTTGATCCAGAAAGCGAAGACCAACGCCACAACATTCAGTACTTCGGTGCTCGTGTTAACGTTCTTAAAGCTCTTCTTTCAAGCTGGAACAACGGCTACGACGATGTTCACAAAGATTATAAAGTGTTCGATGGTGTTGAACCAAATACTTCTGAAATCTTTGACTACGATCAAGTTATTGCCAACTTTGAAAAAGCCCTTGACTGGTTGACTGACACTTATGTAGATGCTATGAACATCATCCACTACATGACTGACAAGTACAACTATGAAGCAGTTCAAATGGCATTCTTGCCAACTCACCTTCGTGCAAACATGGGCTTCGGTATCTGTGGCTTCGCAAATACTGTTGACTCATTGTCTGCTATCAAGTACGCACAAGTGAAACCAATCCGTGACGAAGATGGCTTCATCTACGATTACGAAGTAACTGGCGACTTCCCACGTTATGGTGAGGATGACGACCGTGTAGATGACATCGCGAAATGGCTCATGGAAGCATTCTTCTCTCGCTTGAACAAGCACAAATTGTACAAGAATGCTGAAGCAACTGTGTCTATCTTGACAATCACTTCAAACGTTGCTTACTCTAAACAAACAGCCAACTCACCAGTTCACCGCGGTGTATTCCTCAACGAAGATGGTTCTGTTAACACTTCTAAAGTGGAATTCTTCCCACCAGGTGCCAACCCAACTTCTAAATCTCGTGGTGGTTGGTTGCAAAACTTGAACACTCTTTCTAAACTCAACTTCAAACATGCCAACGACGGTATCTCATTGACAACTCAAGTTTCACCAAAAGCTCTTGGTAAAACATTCGATGAGCAAGTGAACAACTTGGTGACAATCCTTGACGGATACTTCGAACAAGGTGGTCAACACGTCAACTTGAACGTTATGGACTTGAACGACGTTTATGACAAGATTATGGCAGGTGAAGATGTTATCGTTCGTATCTCTGGATACTGCGTAAACACTAAATACCTCACTAAAGAGCAAAAAACTGAATTGACTCAACGTGTCTTCCACGAAGTTCTTTCAATGGACGACCACGCTGCTGAAGTTTCAGGCCAAGCCTAATCAAGCAAACATAAAAGGACTTGCACATGCAGGTCCTTTTTACTATGTCGAAAAATCTTCTGAGTGTTGCGGAAGGATAGTTATAGTCTTTTAGTTTACTTTTAGTACTAGGCAACAAGCTGCAGACAGCTTGTACAGTCGAGTGACTGTGCAAGGTTGGAGATAGCACTTGCGGAGCAAGTCACCCCTGCAGAGTACGGCAAAGCGAGTTCAAATACTCCAGTGGAGTATTTGAAATTGGAAATAAGGAAACGATGTTTCCTCACTCGTCGAAGCAATAAAAGAAAAACTAAACGACTATATACTCAATGAAAATCAAAAGTAGCCTAAGAAACGAAGTCGAAGATAGAACTCTGTTACTTTCTTATTTCAAGGTAACAGGCTGAAAACCTCCACTGGAGCTTTTCACTCATCAAGGCTCTTGACAACGGATAATGTTGATTTTCGAAGAGTATTAGTCAATAGCCTCTTCTTCCTCCAGAACTTGCCGAATCAAGGCCATAACCTGGTTTCTATCCAACTTCCACTGGGCCCGCTCATCCTTGTCAAAAGTACGATTCGAAAGAAAAATCGCAGCTTTCTGCAAGGGACGATTATACATGATAAAGGTCCCCGTATAGCCTGTGTGCGACAACCAGTCCCCCTTCTTATCCCAGGCCAGAGACCGCTTGCGCTTATCATCAAAACCGTAATCCTGCGTTAAATTCGCCGCAAAGTCAGCCGTCAGATAGTGTTCCAAAAAGATTTCCAAATCTTTGACGGTCGAAAAGAGGCCTGCACTTCCCACGTGGAGGCCCAAGACACGCGCCTTGGGATCATGCACCACACCTGCCTTGACGCCACGCACCGTCGGCACCGCCTGACTGACTGGTCCAAAGGAGGTTTGGGACATGCCAAAGGGCTCTAGAACGTCTCGACTAATCAGCTGGTCTAGACTGTCTCTACCTAGTTCCTCCAACAAAAAGCCCAGCAAGAGAAAATTAATGTCTGTGTAGAGGAAATCTTTCTTATCCGTTACGGTAATCTTCAAAATTGCTTCCTTGAGCTGGTCGGCATCCAGACTATCCCGATTGGGAATGAAGGGATCGATACCACTAGTATGGGTCAATAATTGCCGAATGGTGACCTGACTATTCTGAAAGGCTGGATAATAAGACTGCAAGGTCCTATCTAACTCCAAAGCTCCGCTATTAACCAGAAAAGTCGCAAGAGTCCCTACTCCAACCACCTTGGAAACAGACGCCAAATCATAGGTCAAACCTGCCTCAACTGGTAGCTGACCATCCTGGGTCCCTAAATAATATTCCTGCCACTGACCCTTAGAAAAAAGAGCCAGACTGGCACCAGGATAAACTCCTTGCCCAATCTGCTCTGAAACCTTGTCTAAAATTACTTGTCTCATTTTTCGAACCACAATTCAATACCACTTGGGTCAACCGTTTGGATAAAGCTTGCTTTTTTATCTTTAAAGAATGGTCCTTCCAACTGGCTTTCCAAATGTACCCAATCAAAGTCCTGCTCGACGGGAAAACGCAAGCCTTCTAAATCCCAAACTTGTTCTGCAGGAGTTAATAAATCCTTACCTTCTGCTCCAACAAAACGCAAAAAGGCTTGTTGAGGTAGGATAGCCTCATAATAGTCTTGGCTGATACTAGCTTGTGGGGTATTAAGCCAAATAGACTCTACTGAAAAAGCAGTCAGACCAGAAAAGTCATCCTGCACCTTAAATGGAACAGGTGGAAGGATCGCTTTTAGGTCATCAAGAGACGCTTCTGCATGCAAAAGGAAGGTGTCTCCTTCTGGCGACACAGCTTCAAAACCATAGCCATTTTTTCCTTGGTAGAGTTTACTATACTGTGAACCTTGCGCCAGCAAAGCTTCAATTTCAGAGGCATTATCTACTTTTATCACAATTTTATTCAGTTTTTTAAGCCCTTCGACAGCACGGGTGCGATTACCGGGAGATTCTGTCAAAACGAGCTTCGTTTCTGGACTTGTTCTATCTCCAAAATCAGCAAAAGGACCATCTTCTAGCTTGGTTTTCATTCCTAGATTTTCTTCTAAAAATCCTTGATTAATAGCCCTATTATTAATACGTAAAATAGGGACTATAGCTTCATTTTTTCTCAACACGATACATTTCACTCCTCAGTCATTCTACAATATTGTATAAAAAATTTCATCATTTTACAACTAATTGTATCGTCGTTTTATACATTAATATTTTTATATATACTGATAATTTTTAGACAAACACTGGCTTATCAGATATAATAGCTATTATAGACTATTATCCTAAAAAAGAGGAGAATTTATGCGCTTTAATCAATTTTCTTTCATAAAAAAAGAGACCTCTATCTACTTGCAAGAACTTGATTCTCTGGGATTTCAACTGATTCCTAATGCAAGTAGCAAGACAAATTTAGAAACCTTTGTCAGAAAGTGCCATTTCCTGACGGCAAACACCGACTTTGCCCTGTCCAACATGATTGCGGATTGGGACACAGATTTGCTGACCTTCTTCCAGTCTGACCGTGAGCTGACAGACCAGATTTTCTATCAAGTGGCCTTTCAGTTGCTAGGCTTCGTGCCTGGTGTGGACTATACAGATGTGGAGGAATTCCGCAAGACCAGCCAGTTTCCTATTGTCTACGGAGATGTCATCGATAACCTCTACCAACTCCTCAATACTCGCACCAAGTCTGGCAATACCCTGATTGACCAGCTGGTCAGCGACGACCTAATCCCAGAGGACAATCGCTACCACTTCTTCAACGGCAAATCCTTGGCAACTTTTTCGACTAAAAACCTTATTCGTGAGGTGGTCTATGTCGAAACACCTGTTGATACGGCGGGGACTGGACAGACTGACATTGTCAAGGTTTCCATTCTCCGTCCTCACTTTGACGGGAAAATCCCTGCGGTGATTACCAACAGTCCCTATCATCAAGGAGTGAACGATATAGCCAGCGATAAGGCCCTGCATAAGATGGAAGGGGAACTGGCTGAAAAACAAGTCGGTACCATTCAAGTCAAGCAGTCCAGCATCACCAAGTTAGACTTGGACCAGCGAGACCTGCCTGTCAGCCCTGCCACTGAAAGACTGGGCCACATTACTTCTTACTCCCTCAATGACTACTTCCTCGCTCGCGGCTTTGCCAGCCTCCACGTGTCCGGGGTCGGCACTCTGGGCTCGACTGGCTACATGACATCTGGCGACTACCAACAGGTAGAGGGCTATAAAGCGGTGATTGACTGGCTGAACGGTCGCACCAAGGCCTACACAGACCATACTCGCTCGATTGAGGTCAAGGCCGATTGGGCCAATGGTAAGGTGGCGACGACGGGACTGTCTTATCTCGGTACCATGTCCAATGCCTTGGCAACAACTGGCGTGGACGGATTGGAAGTCGTCATCGCAGAAGCAGGAATTTCCTCTTGGTATGACTACTACCGTGAAAACGGGCTGGTGACCAGCCCTGGCGGCTATCCAGGCGAGGATCTGGACAGCTTGACCACCCTGACCTACTCCAAGAGTCTGCAAGCAGGCGACTTTCTCCGCAATAAAGCGGCCTACGAAAAAGGACTGGCGGCAGAACGAGCTGCCCTAGACCGCACCAGCGGCGACTACAATCAATACTGGCATGACCGCAATTATCTGCTCCACGCTGACAAGGTCAAGTGTGAGGTGGTCTTTACCCACGGCTCACAGGACTGGAATGTCAAGCCAATCCATGTCTGGAATATGTTTCACGCCCTACCAAGCCATATCAAAAAGCACCTCTTCTTCCACAACGGTGCCCACGTGTATATGAACAACTGGCAGTCTATCGACTTCCGTGAGTCCATGAACGCCCTGCTCAGTCAAAAACTGCTGGGCTACCAGAACAACTACCAACTACCAACTGTCATATGGCAGGACAATAGCGGTGAGCAAACTTGGACGACCTTGGACACCTTTGGTGGTGAAAACGAGGCTGTCTTGCCACTAGGTACTGGAAGCCAGACCATTGCCAATCAGTATGCCCAAGAAAATTTTGACCGCTACAGCAAATCCTATCCTGCCTTTCACCAAGACCTCTATGCAGGCAAGGCCAACCAAGTCAGCATCGAACTGCCTGTAACGGAGGATCTCCTGCTCAACGGACAGGTCACGTTGAAACTCCGTGTAGCTTCTAGTGTAGCCAAAGGCCTCTTATCTGCTCAGCTATTGGACAAGGGAAGTAAAAAACGCCTAGCCCCAATCCCTGCGCCTAAAGCAAGATTTAGTCTAGACAACGGTCGCTACCATGCCCAAGAAAATCTGCTGGAATTGCCTTATGTGGAGATGCCACAACGCTTGGTGACCAAGGGCTTTATGAACTTACAAAACCGCACCGACCTGATGACTGTCGAGGAAGTGGTACCTGACCAGTGGATGGATGTGACTTGGAAACTGCAACCGACTATTTACCAATTGAAAAAAGACGATGTGCTGGAGCTGATTCTCTACACCACCGACTTTGAGTGTACTGTTCGGGATAATTCTCAATGGCAAATCCACCTTGATTTAAGTCAATCACAGTTAATTTTACCGCACTAATATTTGATTTTCAGTTCTAAAAAGAGGCTGGGCGTTTCCGCCCGGCCTCTTTGTCGCTGTTTCATAATGGTTTAGATCTGATCTTTAGATTTTTTGTTTATAGCTGTAGCGACTACTGCCAAGCTAATTCCAGCTAAACCAAGGCCTACTAAGGCTAGGTTATTGCGTTGTTCACCTGTTGCAGGTAGGGTTGCTTTGTTTGCAGAAGGTGCACCTTTGTGACTCAGTGTCGGATTCGATTGTACTGAAGGAGTTGTTTTTACTTCTTCTTTCTTCATTTCCAAGCTACCTTTTACAAGGATATGATTTTGACCTTCAACAACAGTCTCTGATAATAGGTTGGTTGCGACAACTTTACCATCAACTATGACATCTTGATAAACAGATACTTTTTTACCAGCTTTTCCTTCTTGAAGAAGATATGATTTGCCAAGCGCTAGGCTTGCATCATATCTGATTTCTTCTTTGATAGGGAGAGCTTCTTCTACCTTGCGTTCTTTTGTTATGAAGTCTAGCTTTGGTTTTTCCGCTGTTTTTGGCGCGACTTCTGGAACTGCTGTCTTAGGTGCAGAGTCTTCCGCTTTTGGTTGCTCAGCCTTTGGCATTTCCTCCTTCGGCATGTCTTCTGCTTTCGGTTGCTCCATTTCTGGTTGCTTAGCCTCTGGCATCTGTTTGTCAGACTCTACTTTATCAGTTTTCGGTGCTTCCATTTGTGGTTTGTCCACTTTTGGTTGCTCAGCGTCTGACATTTCCGTTTTTGGTGCTTCCGGTGTTGAAGGAGTCGGCTTATCAGCCTCTGGTTCCATTGGTTTTAGAGCCTCGTCCTCAGCTTTCGACGTAATATCTGGTGTTTTTTCTACTAATGTGCCTTTTGCAATCAGACGGTTGACTGGGGCTTTACGGTCTTCTGAAAGGAGATTACTTGCTATGACATTCCCTTCAACAATCACATCTTGATATTTCTTAACCAATTCGCCTTTTTGACCTTCACGAAGAACCTTTGTCTGACCAAGTGGCAAACTAGCATCGTCTTGTTCTTCAACCATATAATCCAAAATTTCTCGCTCTACTCGCTCTTTGACAGTAAATTCTAATTTTGGTTTTTCAGGCGCTGTCGGTGCTGTATCAGGATGTTTCTCTACTAACATGTTTTTTGCAATCAGACGGTTGACTGGGGCTTTACGGTCTTCTGAAAGGAGATTACTTGCTATGACATTCCCTTCAACAATCACATCTTGATATTTCTTAACCAATTCACCTTTTTGACCTTCACGAAGCACTTTTGTTTGACCGAGCGGCAAACTAGCATCGTCTTGTTCTTCAACCATATAATCCAAAATTTCTCGCTCTACTCGCTCTTTGACAGTAAATTCTAATTTTGGTTTTTCAGGAGCTGTCGGTGCTGTATCGGGATGTTTCTCTACCAAAGTACCTTTTGCAATCAGATGATCAACTGGATCTTTACGTTTTTTGGAAATGAGGGTACTTGCTACAATTGTATCACCAACAATCACATCTTGATAAGTCTCAGACTCTTCGCCTCTCTCACCTTTTTGTCGTTCCTCTTTCTCACCAAGTGGCAAGTTTGGATCTTCCTGCTCTTTCGTTTCGAAATCTAAAAATTGATATGTTGTTCGTGTTTGAACTTTAAAATCTAATTTTGGTTTTTCGGCTACTCTAGGTGCCTCCTTAGGAACTTCTGTTTTGAGGTTATCGCCTTCTATTTCTTCAGCTCTCTCTTTAATCCTTTGGAGTGCTTGTTCTGATTTTTCGACAGATCTTCTAAGTGGATCTCCTTCTTGGCTAAAAGTACCGCTATCCTCTCTTTGCTCTAAATGTTGTTTATATTCTTCTTCAATTTTTTGATCACCTGCATATTTAGTGCGATACTGAGCAACTTCACGCGTCAAGCGTTCCATCGTAATATGGTGTTTAAAATCAGCCAATCTTCCATATACACTTTGAATCTTAGCATCCCCCTCTTCAAGTGTATGAGCAAGTTTTATATCTGCCTCTCCAACACTTGAAAAAGATTCCCAAGTTTCTTTTTGCAGTGAATAATCTGATTTAGTATAATCCCTAAACACCTCCAGCTCTTCCAAATCTCTTTCTAGCTCTTTTACAAGTTTTTTGAGATTTTGAAGAGGTGAATTTTTAACTTCGGTATTCTCTGATATTTCTTCCTTAGCTTCGCTTGTGAGGGCTGCTGGGGCAGGAGTTGGTTCTTCTGATTTTTCAGGTTCAGAGGCTATATTTTGTTCAGCAGACTTCACTTCTGGATCTGCCTTTTCAGCAACTGGAGTTTCTGATATTGCTGGAACTTCTTCCTTAGCTTCTGGCGCAACTTTTGATTCAAGATTCGTATTTTCTGTACTTACTGTTCCAGTAATCTGTACTGTTGGCTCGGTTTCTCCCGTTGGCTGAGTTGCTTCAACTTGAGTAGATTCCGAAGTCACTGTCGTTGCAAAAGCGGTTGTTGTCGAGACCCCAGCCCCAAGTAAGCAAGTGGCAATTAGCACTGAGCCTACACCGACTTTAAATTTACGAATACTATATCTGAATTTTTTCTTTGCAGTTTCCATTTCTATTATTCCTAATTTATATTTTATTATATACTGTTATTGTACCATGATATTCAGGTGTCGGGTGTATTTTTTATATATTAAAACTCTACCGAATAGCTACGTTTCTTCATCATTGAATACATGTAACTCTTTTCTACCATTCGTCAAGCCTTTCAAGGTATTTGATGAACAATATTTTGAATTCAGTAGTCAAAATAAGGAAATTATTTTATTTTGGACTAAAGTTTAGTGTAAAAAGTGTATACAAAAGCAACACCTTATGTTGAAAT
>NZ_JAIJZP010000006.1:0-103698 GCF_019754175.1 Streptococcus sp. 2018162
TTCTATCATCTTCTACTGAACTTGTCAACACTTTTTTGAAACTTTTTTTCATTCCGCTATTGACTAGCCCCTCAAGAGACAACTCAGTTATTCTATCACGACTTATACACATTGTCAACCGGTTTTTTGATATTTTTACACTGAAAGTTCTATGTAGATACTAAAGCATAAGGTTACCGCTGAATCAGTCAATCAGGCGCTTAGGTTACTATTGGCTGAGTATCACATTTAGTCACTCCTCTCCTATTCCTTCTTCTCTTTGCTATAACCTAGATAAAAAGAAACTGAACAGAACTTTTTACGATGCTTCTGCCCAATTTCTTGATTCGATTAACATAATGTTAGTGACTAGCTTTAGCGAAAGTCTTTCAAATGAATTTGTAGATCACGTATCATTTCACGGCGACCATTAAAACATTGTCCGCTAATTAATTTTTCGTATTTATCAAGTTGATCATTGCTCAGATTTTTTCGATAATCTCTCAAGGCACCTCTCAACATTAATAGTTCATCGTTTATCAATCCCGGTGATTGTATTGTGTGAGATAATTCGTGAATATCTTCATGTGGCATACGGTCAAACTTGCGTTTTTGACTTTCCTGTTTACGGATACGATCCTTGATTCGATTTCTGAACTTGACTTTGAAATAACAATATAATTGAACTTGTTCATCAACTAGCCACGGTTGATCTTCCAACAATTCAAATAAGGTCATCATTCCTTCTTGTTCCCAATCATCTCGATCCCATAGTTTAATGTAAAACTCTTTTCGAGCCTTGTTTACAATACCTTTGACGCTTGCGTACACTTTTTCGAATTCCATTTCTTAATCTCCTTTTGTTGATGGTTTAAGTTTATCGAAAAGTGCTGTCTTTCTACAGGACATTTTTGTCTAGCATACTTTATTTGATTTTTCTTTTTTAAAGTACATTTGCTATTGATACTCTATGGCAAACATTGCATTCTGCTCCAGAAGGGAATTATTTGGTATAGTTCTAAGATTGAGATAAATAGCGATTGATTCGTTTTTCTTGTAAATACCCTGTTTCTGATGTGTAGCATGTAAAAAAGCCTTCACCAAGATTATGTACTTAGCGAAGGCTTGGTGGTTATTTTAGTGGTTGAGAGTGAGGGCAGATCCGTTATGGAATGTCTTGCCCAGAGTATTTTTATACTACTCTTTCGTATTAATTTTCTCTTTTACTTCTTCATAAGAAAGGGGATGAACATCTTCGTCATCGTGTTCAATATTCTCTGGCATTTTGCCTGTTTCATACAGAGATTTAATTTGAACACTATCAAGAGTTTCATATTTGAGAAGTGCTTCTGCAATCAGTTTGTGTGTATCACGGTTTGATTGAATAATATCTGCAGCTTTATTACGAGCCTCATTTAGCAAATCTCTTACTTCATTATCTAACTCATATGCAGTTTGCTCAGAAATATGTTTTTGAGTTGTTTGTCCACCAAACATTGCATGACTGCCTTCATACTGCATTGGTCCCATTTTTTCACTCATACCATATTCTGCAACCATAGCACGCGCCATCTGTGTAGCTTGTTCAAAGTCATTTGAGGCACCGGTTGTTTGGATATTGAAAATAATTTCTTCCGCAACACGACCACCCATAAGACCAGCCAATTGCTCCTTCATATCTTCTTTAGATAGAAGCATTTGATCTTCTTTAGGAAGGGCAATCATGTATCCACCTGCGCGACCGCGGGGAACAATTGTTACTTTGTGAACTTCACGTGCATTTGATAGTACGAGACCAACAATTGTATGACCTGCTTCATGGTAGGCAACGATTTCGCGTTCTTTGGCTGAAACTTGACGGTCTTTCTTAGATGGACCTGCAATTACACGATCTTCTGCTTCGTCAATATCTGAAGCATCAATGACAGTCTTGTTTCGACGTGCTGCTACAAGGGCTGCTTCGTTAAGAACATTCTCTAAATCTGCACCAACAAATCCTGGTGTTTGTTGTGCTACTAATTTCAAATCTACATCTGCTGCTAATGGTTTATTCTTCGCATGAACTTTAAGGATTGCTTCACGTCCTTTAACATCCGGACGACCAACCAATACTTTACGGTCAAAACGACCTGGACGAAGAAGGGCAGGGTCTAAAACATCACTACGGTTGGTTGCGGCAATGACAATGATCCCTTCGTTCCCTTCAAAACCATCCATTTCAATTAGGAGTTGGTTGAGGGTTTGTTCACGTTCATCGTTACCGCCACCCATGCCGACACCACGTTGGCGACCGACAGCATCGATTTCATCGATGAAAATAATGGCTGGTGCTGCTTTTTTTGCATCTTCAAATAATGAACGAACACGGCTGGCACCGACACCAACAAACATTTCAACAAAATCTGAACCAGAAATGGAGAAGAATGGCACACCTGCTTCACCCGCTACTGCTTTGGCAAGCAAGGTTTTACCTGTTCCTGGAGGACCCTCTAGTAGCACACCTGCTGGAATACGTGCTCCAAGTTTAGTAAAGCGTTTTGGATCCTTCAAAAATTCAACAACTTCAACTAATTCTTGTTTTTCTTCCTCTGCACCTGCTACATCTGAGAAACGTACCTTGATGTTACTTTGTTCCAAAGCTTTAGCTTTATTCCGTCCAAAGTTCATTGCACCACGTGCTCCACCGCCACCCTGGTTCATCATCATCATAAAGAATACACCAGCAATGATAAGCGGTAACAAATTAAAGACGATATTTAACCAAAGTCCATTTGAACTTTCAGGTTTAATAGTAACCTTTACTCCATTTTCATTTGCAAGAGCTTGTAGCTCTGACAAATTCGTTTCTGACGGTAAAATTAGTGACTTAAAGTTTTTATACTTAACTTTGCTAGAAACTTGGAATAACTTAATAGATGAAGCTAACTCATCTTTAGCTTCCTGTTCTGTTTTGTACTTACCAGTAATTTCAATAACACTTGAATTTGGTTGATAAGTAATTTCAGATACATTATTATTTTTCAATTCAGTTACTACTTGTGAATAACTGATTTCTTGAGTTGCTACTTGCTGACCAGCGTTAAAAAATTGAAAGGCTGTAACAATAGTGGCAATAACGAGAATAATGAGAAAAGGATTTTTTATAAATCCTTTATTTGGTTGATTGTTCATAATATAGTAGGAAACCTTTTTCTATTTTGTGTAAACTTCCTCTTTGAGTACACCAACATAAGGAAGATTACGATAATTTTCATCATAATCTAAGCCAAATCCAACTACAAATTCATTTGGAATAGTAAAGCAAGTGTAGTCTGGCTCGATTTCAACAACACGACCTTCTGGTTTATCAAGAAGAGTGGCAATTTTAATAGAAGCTGCCTGACGCAAAGCAAAGAGTTCTTTCAACTCTTTTAATGTACGACCAGTGTCAATAATATCCTCTACGAAGATGATATGTCGACCTGCAACACTATTGTCCAAATCCTTGATAATCTTAACGGTACCGCTACTCTCCGTTCCACCATGGTAGCTAGAAACAACCATATAATCCGTTTCTACATGGGCATCAATATGTTTCATTAATTCTGCCATAAATGGGATAGAACCTTTTAAAATTCCTACAAGAATAGGATTCTTATCTGCATAGTCTGTTGCTAGAATTTGACCGAGTTCTTTGCATTTTGCAACGATTTCTTCTTCTGAAACAAGAATTTTCTTAATATCTTTGTCCAACATAGTTGTTCTACTCTTTCATTTTTATATATAAGGTAGCTTTGATTATATCATTTTTTACTGATTTACTCAAATCACTGCTAACAAGATTCGTAATTCCGTAAATTTCTCCATCCTGCTCGATAATAAGCGCATTTTGTCGAACTTTCTGTGAGATTTTATTATCAATAAACCAACGGCGGAGTTTTTTATTTACTCCGTTTATTAAAATGGTATCCCCAGCCTGCCTTCTCCTCACTACAATTGGATTTTCTGTAGGAAAATATAAAATACTATCCGCTTCTTCCAAAGGATGATTGAGAGAAAAAATATATGAACCGTAAGAAAAAATACCCTCTGATTTTATCATGATTTTTTCTGGTTGACTATCCGTCTCTAGTCCTATTTTATAAATTTGAAAACGATGATAATCCTTCTCTAACATGTAATCATTTTTCAATAAATGATAGTAGTTAGTTTTTGAACGCAAGATGTGTAATACTTCATTAAATTGTGGACGAGAGAGCTGTAAATCAGGAAATTTTTCCAAATATTCCTCTAATAGATAACTTTGTACTGCAGGTGTCTGTTGTTGAAAACTCATCACATCTGTAACGGATAAATCCTGTGTCAAATCTCTTAGCGCTTGAAATAGATTATTTGTATCAACTGCAAGATTATTGAGAGCAAGTTCGATTTTAGGATTTTCCTGTTTTAACTTTGGTAAATAGTCATTTCTGACTCTATTTCGAAAATATTTGAAATCTGCATTACTGCAATCTTCAAAATGAAATAGCTTATCAAAATCTGCCTTTTTAAAAGATAAAAGTGGTCGAATAAGTTCTCCTGTTGCAAAAGGCTGAGTCGGTTGAATTGCTGATAAGTGACGTAAACGCCCTCCTCTAATCAATCGCATAAAGACAGTTTCTGCTTGATCATCTGCATGGTGAGCTGTCACTAGCGCAGTGTAGCCTTCCTTCTCCATGATTGTAGCAAAAAATCCATAACGCCATTTTCGCGCCGCTTCTTCTGAAAAAACACCTTCAAAATAGGACAGATAAAAGGGAACATTACTTTCTTCTGCTAACTGTTTAAGATATTTTTCCTCGATGACAGATTCTTCCCTCTGTCCATGATTAATATGGGCAATTCCAAGTTCAATCCCTAACACTTGTTTGCATTCGTATAAAAGATGGAATAGGTTCATAGAATCTAACCCACCAGATACGGCTACTAGTACTTTCTTATGTTTATCAAAAAAGTGACCATCCTGTGTCACTTTTAAAAATCTATCTTTCATTTACTTTAAAATCCCGTAAATATCATTTGCAATTTGTGTAATCTCATCATAATTTGATTTATCTGTAAAAATAGATAAAACAAAAGGAGACCCTGCGTAAACAATCGCTACATCGTGTTTGACATCATCTGCATCGCCAATTTTATGAGCAACTGGAACTGAGATGTCTTTCGAAATACGTTGATTATCAAATTGAGTAGATAACAAACTTTCTAGCACATAGCCATTTTGAATATATAAGGCTTCCATCATTTTCCCTGCGATCTCAGCTGAAGTTTCACGTGTAACCATACTCCACTCACTACCTGTTTTAGCAGTTATTACTTGATAAAAATTGGAATCGAATTTATTAGCTACATAATAAGAAAGTAAATTACTAGCTACATTATCTGACTCTTTAGCAGTCTTATTGATCAATTCTTCCACTGAATAATCTTTGTTGTCAGGAGTTTTTGACAGTGAACCACTTCCTCCAGCAACATAAGCTCCTGGGAAGGACATAGATTCGGCTGTATATTTCACTTTAGTAGTCAAATCAATATACACAGCATTCAGTTGCTCTTGAACGTAATAAAGAATTGGTAGTTTAGCAATGCTGGCAGAATAGAATAGTTTCTCTTGATTTACACCTGCAGTTTGACCTGTTGACAATTGTTTCACATATATACCAATAGTATCTTTGGAATATTTGTTAGTCAACAACTCTTGAACAGCTTCTACTCTATTATCCGTTTTAGAAAGATTATTTACTGCAATCCAACCTTTATCTGTAACATAGGCAAACTCACCTAGGGAAGTTGTTACGATTTTAGAAACCATAACAGCTTGATAGGGTTGTAAATCATTTTTTATTTCCGTAGCTTCGTTAGCAATTGGTGAGATTAACAATGTGAAACCTTTTTTTGTCCAATAAGTTTGCTCAACAGTAGTTTCTGTAACAATTACATCATCAAATAGTAGATGCCTACTTGCAAGAATGTAACCCTTGTCATCTATTTGGAAAACCAATTCTTTTTTACTATTGACTAGAGCATCCGTAATAGAAAAATGTTGGTTCGGCTGTAATTGTCCACCTGCTATAGTCAGTTCTTCATCCGAATAAAGATTCTCAGTTTGAAAAACATTTGGGTTTTGAGGGATAGTTTGAAAATACTGATCATAGATAGTATGAGTCAATTCGTATTCTTCTTGCGCTGTGAGTTCAAATGGTATTTCTGTACTATCGACCACCTGCCATCCAAATAAAACTGGCAATAACCATACGAGCAGTTTTTTCTGCATACTCCCTCCTTTCTACGATTGATTTTCTTCTAACTTTAATTCTCTATTCTTTTGATTCAACTCTTCTAATTTTTCATCAGAATGCTGTAAAAATTGCTCTACAATTTTAAAAATAGATTCGGTCATTTTGGTAACCCTGGAATATTGTAGACAAATTCCCCTTCTTTAGAGTATTGATACTTAGCTCGAACATACTTTGCTGCGTATTCCTCATTTTTCAATTTTGCAACCATCTCTGCTTCCTGCTTCTGTTCTTTGGTCAGTTCTTCGTAATTTTTTTCCAATTCAGCAAGTTTCTTTTCCTGCTGCTGAATATTGGTGTAAGTCCCAACAAGATTGTAGGCAGGCAACATAAAAAGAAAGATAACTAGAATGAGAATTGCACCCATAAAACGATTTTTTTGTTGGCGTTCTGCCAATTGATGCTGAGTTTTTTTACGCTCCGACTGAATAAAGGCATTATTCAGTTGTAGAATTTTAGATTTCTTCATCTTTTTCTATCCTTTTTTCACTGATAATTTCATACATTTTCAGTGCGTCTTCTTTTTTAGTCGAATCTTTCATCTCAAGTACTTTTACAGTGAGTAGTTTATTACCAAATTGGATTTCAACCTGATCATTTACTTTTAAATCTGTTGAAGATTTCGCCAAAATCCCATTGACTTTTATTCGTCCTTTATCGGCAACTTCCTTCGCAACTGTTCGACGCTTGATAATGCGGGATACTTTCAAATATTTATCTAGTCTCATACTTTACCTCAGTTCACTATTTTACCATTTTTCAAGGTATTTGAGAAATTTATTCTGCCTTCCTTGCTTTAATTTCTTTTAATTTTTCGGCAAAAGAAATCAATTCCTCTAATATTTCATATTCTTTTTTCTGTTGAATGTTAAACACAACAGCTAGTTTTCCTTTATTTTCCGTTATCTGAGCTTTCAAATTTGTCACAGATAAAGCTTCAAAGTAATCTTGCGTTAGGAAAATTTGACCAGCCATAGGTTCGAATGTTACTGTCACTTGATGTTGTCGTCTAAGAACTGTATGACAGAAAACTTGGTCTAAAAATGACTTCAATAGGCCAATTTCAAGCAAGTAGGCTACTACATCAGGATACTCTCCAAAACGGTCTATCAATTCTTCTTGCAATTCTTGATAGTTTACACGACTGTCAATATTCTTTATACGCTTGTAAATTTCAATTTTTTGTCGCTGATCAGCAATATAGTCACTTGGTAGATAGGCGTCAATCTGTAGGTTGACCTCAGTGTTGCTTTTCTGACGTTGGGCTGCCTTACCTTGTTTTTCCAAGATGGCTTGTTCCAGCAATTGTGAATACAGTTCATACCCTACAGAATCAATAAATCCTGACTGGGCAGCGCCTAAAATATTTCCAGCTCCACGAATGGACAAATCTTGCATGGCAATCTTGAAACCTGATCCTAGTTCTGTAAAGCCCTTGATTGCCTCCAAACGTTTTTCAGCTACTTCTGTCAGGGACTTGTCTGGACGGTACATGAGATAGGCATAGGCAATCCGACTGGAACGGCCAACACGTCCTCGAAGTTGATAGAGAGTTGACAGTCCCATGTGATCGGCATTTTCAATAAACAGTGTATTAGCATTTGGAATATCAACACCTGTTTCGATGATTGTTGTGGTCACTAGAATATCATACTCACCCTCTACAAAGGCATATAGAGTATTTTCTAATTGGATTTCCGACATTTGTCCATGGACGTATCCTATAGTAGCTTCTGGAACCAAGTCTTTTAATTCAGACACTTTCTGTTCAATGGTGTCAACTTTATTGTAAAGATAGTAAACCTGACCTCCGCGATCTATCTCACGAAGCATTGCATCTCGGATAACGGAAGGATTTGTTTCCATCACATAAGTTTGTACAGGATAGCGATTTGTCGGTGGAGTCTCAATTACTGATAAGTCACGGATTCCCAACATGGACATTTGCAATGTCCGAGGAATTGGAGTTGCAGTTAGGGTTAGGACATCTATTTTCTTTTTCAGTTCCTTCAAGCGTTCCTTATGCTTGACACCAAACCGTTGCTCTTCATCAATAACCAGTAAACCCAAATCAGCAAAAACAACATCTTTTGATAGGAGGCGATGGGTACCAATCAAGATGTCAACTTGGCCTTTTTTCAACTTCTCAAGTGTTTTTTCCTGCTCTGCCTTTGTTTTAAAACGACTCATAACATCAACATTAACAGGAAATTCTGCAAACCGTTCTTGGAAATTAGCGTAGTGTTGCTGGGCTAAAACAGTCGTAGGAACAAGAATAGCTACTTGCTTGCCATCATTGACAGCTTTGAAAGCAGCGCGCATAGCTACCTCTGTCTTACCAAAGCCGACATCCCCTACCAGCAAACGATCCATTGGAGAGTCCTTTTCCATATCTTGTTTGATTTCATCAATGGATCGAAGTTGGTCGTCGGTTTCCACATGTGTAAAGTAGTTGTCAAACTCAATCTGATTCTCATCATCTGGTGAAAAGGCAAAGCCTTTCAGCTGACTACGCTCCGCATAAAGCTTAATCAAATCATCTGCAATATCCTCCACTTGCTTCTGAACTTTTTGCTTGGTTCGTTGGAACCGACCATCGTTTAGTTTATTAACTTTTGGAGCTTTCCCATCAGACGCTAAGTATTTGGAGAGAAGATCAATTTGTTCTACAGGAATAGAAATGCGATCAGAGTTTTGATATTGAACCGTTAAATAATCACGATGAATGCCTGAAATTTCAATAGTCTCAATTCCTAAGTATTGACCGATACCATGAACATGGTGAACAACATAGTCACCAACTGCTAATTCACTATAGTCCTTAATACGTTCAGCGTTAGAAATATTGGTTCTACGTGTCTTACGCTTCATTTTCTTATTGAAAATCTCTTTTTCAGTGATGAAAACTAGTTTCTCATCCATCAAATGAAAACCTGAAGCTAACTGACCAATCGTAACCTGTTGCTGACCTTCTACTAACTTATCTGCTGCATGTACTGGAAGATGGATATCATACTCTTGTAAAGTTTTCTGTAAAGTCTGTAAACTTACATCAGAACTCGCTTGAATAACAACGGTATTATTTGACTTCGCATACCGAGTCAATTCATCTTTTAACAGTGGAATCTGGTGGAAAAATTCCTGCATAGGATGCTGTGTGAATTGATAGAGAGCATCAAACTTTACATTGCCTAAACCTTTTTGAAAACTTGAAAAGAAGGTGGCAGGTTTGTATTTTCTTAACTCCGAATAGGTAGATGCAAAATAGTGCAAACTTGACACTGATTTTCCCTTTTGTAAATCATCTGTCAATAACTCTGCTGATTCTTTTTCAAATTGAGCCTGCTTGTCAGCAATTTTATGAAAATCATCTAAAAATAAGGGAGAACCCTTTGGCAAATAATCCAACAATGTCCAAGATTGTTCATATAAAAATGATAGAAATTTCCGTAAATCGGGATGACGATATTCCGTTTGCATATCTGCCACGACTTCTCGTAAATAAGACTGCTGCTCCCCACTTCTAGATTGGTCAATAGAGATTTGGATTTTCTGACTAGCCCGCTCATAGTCAGTAGACGATAAAATAATATCTGATGCTGGTGACAAACTGATTTGTTCGAGATTCTCTAAAGACTTTTGACTATCTACATCAAAAATACGGATGCCATCAATTTCATCTCCAAAGAATTCTAAACGGCAGGGAGATGCCGCTTGCATATCAAAAATATCTAGAATATCCCCTCGTTGGCTGAATTCTCCCTGAGTTAAAACTCTGGACACCTTTTTGTAGCCTGTATTGACAAGTTTCTTTACAAGATTGTCAATTTCTATTTCTTGACCAACTTCAAGCCTTATTTTAGAACCTTTATAAGTCTCAGGACTCGGCAATAAGACCCGACAAGCAGCTATACTAGCAACTAAAATTCCTGAACTGGTAGAATCTGTCAAGAAATTTAAACTATCAATCCTTGATTGAGTCCGTTCTTTTGATGCAAAAACAAACTCGGCAATAGGACTATCATCTGTAAAAAAGTTGTAAACATTCTCACTTCCAACGATGGCTGTTAAATCTGCAACTAATTTCTCAGCATCATTTTGAGTAGCAGTCACAATCATAATCTTTTCAGCCAAACAATCATAGGCAGTCGCCATGACTAATGACTTACTGGTGCCAGTGAGTCCTAATAATAGTTGGCGAGCTGACTTGTTTAAGCCAGACTGCCACTGATTGATTTGCTTATTTTTGTGAAGAAGATCTAGTATATTCATTATCCGTTAAACTTTCTCATGATGCTATCAAAATCGTCCTCTTCCAGATAAAAGTTGACAGCCTTGTCAAGTTTATCTAGTGCTAAGTCGATTTCAATACGGTCTTCTGTATCAAATCCAGATAAGACGTGATTGACAACGTTCATCTTTCCTTTTGGACGGCCAATACCAATCTTGATACGGTCAAATTCTTGTGTACCAATATGCTTGACAATGGATTTAATCCCATTGTGGCCACCAGCTGAACCCTTTTGACGAAAACGGATTTTCCCAACAGCCATGTCCAAGTCATCGTAAGCCACCAAAATATCTGTCTCATCTAAACCATAATAGGTCATCAGGGCATGGACAGCCTTACCTGATTCGTTCATGAAGGTCGTTGGCTTTACTAGATAGATTTTTTCACCGTCAATAAAGGTTGTGGCAATGTCTGCTTGGAAAATCTTATCGTGACTAAAAGTTACATTTTCACGCTTGGCAATCTTATCTAGCAACATAAAGCCGACATTGTGCTTGGTTTCAAAATAGCGATCCCCAGGATTTCCTAGGCCTATAATCAATCGTGTCATTTTTTCTCCTTACATACCAAAAGGCTGGAAAATGTATTCCAACCTAATTGTCTATTATACGTTAAAGCGGAACTCCATGATGTCCCCGTCTTGAACGACATATTCTTTTCCTTCTTCACGGAGGCGTCCTGCTTCCTTAACAGCTTTCTCAGAGCCGTATTGAATCAAATCATCATAGGACATGGTTACGGCACGGATAAAGCCTTTTTCGAAGTCTGAGTGGATGATGCCAGCACATTGAGGAGCTTTCATACCACGTTTGAAGGTCCAAGCACGAACTTCCTTCTCTCCTGCTGTAAAGTAGGTGCCTAGACCAAGCAAGTGATAGGCTGCACGTGTTAATTTGTCCACACCAGATTCTGTCAAGCCGAGGGCTTCCAAAAACTCACCCTTGTCTTCATCGTCTAGTTCTGAAATTTCCTCTTCTGCACGCGCAGAAATCACCACCACTTCTGCATTTTCTGTTGCTGCAAAGTCACGGATTTGCTGAACATAGCTGATAGAGTCAGGATCCGCTACCTTGTCTTCATCGACGTTGGCAACATAGAGGACTGGCTTGGTGGTCAAGAGGAAGAGTTGCTTAACGATTTTTTGTTCTTCATCTGTGAAGTCAACTGTACGAGCTGATTTTCCGTCTTCCAAGACAGGCTTGATTTTTTCAAGAACTGCAAATTCTGCTACAGAATCCTTGTCTTTTTGCGTACGGGCCATTTTTTCTACACGCGCATAACGTTTGTTGATGCTCTCTAGGTCCGCCAAAATCAATTCCAAGTTAATGGTATCAATGTCTGCGATAGGATCAACAAAGGCATCTTCACGGCCTTGTTCACGCATGACATTTTCATCGTCAAAGGCACGCACAACATGGACAATGGCGTCAACTTCGCGGATATTGGCCAAGAATTTATTTCCAAGCCCTTCACCTTTAGAGGCACCTTTTACGATACCAGCAATATCGGTAAATTCAAAGGTCGTTGGCACTGTCTTTTTAGGAGTGATGAGTTCTGTCAACTTCTGCAAACGCTCATCGGGCACTTCTACCATACCGACGTTTGGATCAATGGTCGCGAAAGGGTAGTTGGCAGCCTCTGCTCCTGCCTTTGTAATCGCGTTAAATAGGGTTGATTTACCAACGTTTGGCAAACCGACGATTCCTGCTGTTAAAGCCATGTTTTTTACTCTCCAATTAAAAATTCAATCATGACTATTATAGCAGAAAAATAGAGAAAAAGCTTGCTGTTTGGCAAGCTTCGTTAAAAATAATGCATAATGAAAAATGAACCTAAAACAACAACTGCAACAAAAATGAGAGAGATAATATCTCCTCTTGTAAGAGGTCGTTTGGATTCTTCGTTCAAGTATTCCCAAACATTCATTTTTCCTCGCTGTTCCACCACAATTTCCTTCTCAGGCTCTTTTCCTAAAACCAGATAATCCAGACTGACACCAAAGATTTCTGCCAGCTGGACCAGTTTGTCGATGTCTGGCGTTGCTTCACCATTTTCCCACTTTGAAACAGCCTGACGGGAAATATAGAGTTTCTCTGCCAACTCATCTTGGGATAGGTTATTGGTTGTGCGTAAAACTCGAATTTGCTGTGCCAACTGATTCATGTTCATGTCCTCCTCTTTTTTATAAGTCTATTATAGTTTAGAAAGGAACAGTTGACTAGCACTTTTTAGGAAATATTCGCAACCAGCAGTTGCAAACTGTCAACTAGGTTTCACTAGGCAGCACTTGTTGCATTTTTCGTTCAAAATCATGCCGGCTCATCATGACTACATGGTCACAGTTGGTACAACGGATTTTGATATCCGCTCCTAGACGGATGACTTCCCATTTATTGGCCTTCTTGCCGGTCGATTTGATGACACAGGCATGGGGCTTTTTCATTTCGACAAAGGATCCTAATTGATACATACTTCCTCCTTAAAGATACATACTTCTTTCCTGATAGGTTAACGTTACCTCATTTGCAGTGCATATCTCTCCATCTATTTGCAATAATAATTTTTCTTTTGATTTTAAAACTACATCTACCCCTGTTAAATGCTGAATTGTATGAGAAGATTCATGCCTCTTCGTTAATAAGGCTAACAATGATTGTAGACGTTGGTAGAAATTTCCATTTTTGAAGTAAACAATATCTACTTCCTTCTTTTTAGCACTTGCTGTTGGCCATATCATGATTCCTCCACCAAAATAAAGACTATTTGCTACAGAAATAAAAAAGAGATTATCTAACTGATAAGATTTTTCATCAAGAGTTAATTCTAAGTTTATAGCTTGTTTTGAAAATAATGTTTTAATACCAAAGAATAGATAAGTTAACTTCCCAAGTTTTACCTTGTTCAGAATTTTTTTCAAAATTGAATTCGTTGAACCATTGATAACTTGAGCTGCAAAGCCAAAATCCATACTGTTTACAACCGTTCCGTGTGAACTGTTTAAAACATATATCCGACTTGTTTTTCCCTCTAAAATGGCATCTACACTTCTATAGAGCGATGTTATATTCATTGCTTTTGCAAAATCATTTCCAGATCCTGTTGGATAATAAGCAAACGGTAGACTAGCTGGCCAAAAACGCAAGGCTTTAGATAGTGTGCCGTCTCCGCCTAAAATCATTAATTGGTCTTCACTACTGACAAACTCCTTTAAAATAGCCTCTATTTGACTTTTTTCATCCTCAGGCCCAACTGTCATAAAAATGTTAACTGCAAGCTGTGGATAACTTTCTTTTATTTTGAATATGATATGTTCAGCAGTATGGCTACCAGCATTAGGATTAGCTAATATATATAACGTCATTTATTCCCCATCACTAAATATATAAAAATAAGCTAGGTGCTATTTTTTAGTATAACATAAAAACGGCTAGTTTAGCCGTTCTTAATATTATTTAGTTGGTACGAACTGGTGTAACCAATTGAATAAAATCTTCCCCTTCATTATTGGGAATCAATGTAAATGGACGGACAGAAGAGATAAAGCTAATTTTCACTTGTTCACTAGTTGTGGCTTTCAATGCTTCTATCAAGTAAGTTGGGTTAAAGCTGATTACTAAGTCTTCACCTGATACTTCTACAGTATCTAATTCCTCATTCACACGTCCAACTTCTGGAGAATTTACATGAGCCGATACAACGTTATTAGCAATTTCTAGTTTTACTGTACCATTTTGGGTTGCATTTGAAAGAAGACGAGCACGCTCCATCGAGTGACGAAGATTTGCAGTATCAAAAATTGCAGTTGTTTTAAACTCAGTTGGAATTAAGCGGTCGGTATCAGGGTAGGTACCTTCTAATAAGCGTGTATAGAAGCTAATATGCTCGCTTCTAAAAAGGATTTGATTATTTGAAAAGAAGACTTCTACTGTTTCAATATCATCTGTAAAAACTGCAGTAAATTCACGGAGAGAACGACTTGGAATGACAACATTAAAATCATCACCAGATGTATCAAGGACCAATTTCCGTTGGCTCATACGGTGTGAATCTGTTGCAACAGTTTTTAGATTTTTATTTTTTGTTAAAACAAAATGAACACCTGTAAGAATAGGACGACTTTCTTGTGTAGAAGCTGCAAATGCTGTTTCATTAATTGTTTGTTTTAATACTTTGGTTTCTAACACCAATGGTTTTGAAGTTGGAACTTCCTGTAAACGAGGATACTGTTCTGCTTCTTTTCCCTTTAATGTGATTTCAGACTTACCACTTGTCAAAACGATTTGCTTTTGTTCAATTTCATTGAAGTCAAGGACCAAATCCGGCATGCTGGATACGACATTAATAAAGAAACCAGCTTCTAAGAGAATGGAACCTGGAGAACTGATCAAAAGTCCTGCATTTTCATCTTGAATAGAAATAAAATGTTCAATCGAGATTTGTCCATTTGAACCAGTTAAAGTGATTCCTTCACTAGTTACTGTAATTTTTACTGTTGAAAGAATTGGAATAGCATTTTTTGTACTGATTGCCCGTTTAGTAATACTAAGTGCTTGTAGAAATATATTTTTATTAATAGAAAATTGAATCATGGATTCTCCTTTATTTATTATCTATAAGGTTAATAGTAATAGTAGTCTCTGTGTATTCTGTGGAAAAGTGATGAAAGACCAATAAAACTGCGGAAATTAACTTGTTCACAACTTGTGGAAAAAACAGAAGTTTTTTTAAAAGTTATACACAGGTTAACGAAGTTTATTTTTTATACTGGTAATCTCTATTTCTAAATTCTCATCATCCAAGAGGAGAGTTTTTATTTTATTGTATGCATGCATAACGGTTGTATGGTCTCGATTACCAAATTCTTTCCCAATTTTTGGAAGGGAATTGTCTGTCATTTCACGTGCTAAAAACATAGCAACTTGTCGCGCGTGAACGATATGTTGAACACGCTTAGAACCTTTTAATTCTTTCAAGCTGACACCGTAGAAATTTCCCACTTCGGTTTGGATTTTCTCAATAGGAATAACCATGTTTTGTGGATTTGTTTGTTTTCTTGATCGAATAGCCTCAGCAGCAACCTCGACACTTATCTCAGACAGTTGCCGCATAGTGGCTATCAAATGGATATCTTTTAAGGCACCTTCAAGGTCACGTACGTTCGAATCAAATTGCCCAGCTAGATAGGATAGCGTCTCATTTGTAAAGTTATAAGGCAGGTTCTCGCACTTGTTACGTAAAATTGCGATACGTGTTTCAAAATCAGGTGGAGTGATTTCACTGGTTAACCCCCATTTGAAACGTGTTACTAGTCTTTCTTCCAAATTGTCTAAGTGATCGGGATTACGGTCGCTTGTGAGTACAATCTGCTTATTTTTTTCATGAAGCGCATTAAAAGTATGGAAAAATTCTTCCTGTGTTGTTGCTTTATTACGGAGAGACTGAATGTCATCAATTAGAAGTAAGTCCAGATTGCGATAGGTTTTTTTGAAACTTTCCATATCATTGAGACGGAGGTGTTCTAAAAATTCATTGATGAATGTTTCCGATGAGACATATTTTATCCTTGCCTGGGGATTATCGGCTAGAACCTTATTTCCAATCGCATTTAAAATATGAGTTTTTCCAAGACCAGGACCACCAAAAATGAATAATGGATTGTAGAGCTCACCTAGGTTATCAGATACAGCTAAAGCTGCAGCCTTTGCCCAGTGATTATTGTCTCCTTGTACAAAATTAGCAAAGGTGTACTGGGATTTTATGTCAGAATGAACCGGTTTAAAAGTTTCTTGAGGCGTAGCCGGCTCAGGTGTCTGTACCTGGTGAACCACTGAACTTCTTGCGTTTGTAATGTTCTTAATCTCCTGTTCATCCTCTGTAAATTGATATTGGATGGCAAGAGGCTCTCCGTAGATTTCAAAACTAGCGGCAATCATTAACTCTTCGAAGTTTTTTTCCCAGAAATCTTTTTTAAATGGACGATTTAAGAAAATATTGGCAACTTGCTGGTTGATTCCGAGTAATTTTGCATCAGCGACATAAAAATCATAAATAGATGGCTTAAAATTTACTTTTGCTAATTCAATAAATCGTTGCCAAAAAAGTTGTTCTTGGTTCATATTTTCCCCCTTTCACATTATATTCGTTAGAATAGTGTACCATAAAAAACAAAAGTTTTCCACAGATAATTTTTAAAATCCACACTGTTAAGAAAAGTTTTCCACAAGATGTGAATAAAAGTCAGAACCTTTGCTGGTCCTGACTTTTTGTAATGATTTTAGTGTGGAAAAGAGTGTTTATAAAAATAAATTGTAAACAAGTCTATTTAAAATTGTTGATAATTCTTTCGAATTCATCGAGGTCATTAAAGCTAATTCGAATTTCTCCGCTCCCGTTTTTCTTCTTGATAATTTTTGTAGCTGTTCCAAGAGTTTTACTGAGTGAATCTTCCTGTTCTTTTAAAAATTGGTCGCGTTGTTTAAGCTTAGTGTGTTTTTTCTTATTTGCAGCTATTAATTTTTCAAGCGTACGCACACTTAAATCCTTTGATAAAATGAGTTGAACCCATTCGGCTTGCTTTTCTTCTGAAAATGACACCAATTGTCGCGCGTGCCCTTGTGAAATTTTTCCTTCTTCTACAGCTTGTTTAGTCTGAGATGATAGATTTAGTAGGCGCAATAAATTACTGATATATGGTCTTGATTTTCCCATGATTTGAGCAACTTCATCATGTGTTAACCCTCTACTAATCAATTTTTGATAAGAGGCTGCTTCTTCTATCGGATTTAAGTTAGAACGTTGCAGATTCTCTATGATAGCCTGATAGAGTAAATCATCATCAGTCAGCTCTTTTACCACTGCTGGTATTGTAGTCAGTCCAGCTAATTGACTGGCTCGCAACCTTCTTTCTCCAGCTAATAATTCGTATCCGATAATAGAAGATTTTCTTACAATAATCGGTTGAATTAAGCCATTTTCCTTAATGGATTGAGCGAGCTCAAGTAGCTCCTTTTCATCAAAATGAATTCTTGGCTGATAGGGATTGGGATGGATTTCTGAAATATTTAGTGTACGTAATTCTTCCATATATCCATATTCTAGCAAAAAAAATGAGACTTTACAATTGTGTAAAGTCTCATTTGTCAATTATTCGCTAAGTTCTTCTGTAGAATGTGTCAACTTAATGTCAACAGTTTGTTTCTGATTATTGCGGTAATAAGTTACAGTGATTGTATCTCCAATTTGATGTTTGTAGAGAGCGCTCTGGAGGTCACTCTTATTTTGAATAGCTTCTCCGTCAATCTCAGTAATAACATCAAAAGTTTCTAATTTTCCATCTGCAGGTAGTCCACTTTGTGTAGAGACAATTACGACACCGGATGTTAATTCCGTATTTGATAATCCAGCTTTTTCTAATTGACTAGTTGACAAGGTCGTCAAGTTAACCATATGAACTCCAAGAGCAGGTCGGCTAACTTGTCCAGTTTTTTCAAGCTGATTGATAATAGCTACGGCATCATTTGCAGGAATAGCAAATCCCAACCCTTCTACAGCCACGCCTGAGCTATTTGCAGAACTTGAGGTAATTTTGCTAGAGGTAATGCCTATCACTTGTCCTTGGGTATTGATTAACGGTCCGCCAGAGTTTCCAGGGTTGATAGCTGTATCAGTTTGAATAGCGTTGGTTGAAATGGTTTGTCCATCTTTTGATTGTGAAGTAACTGTCCGACTTAAGCTAGAAATAATACCCTGGGTAACTGTATTGGCGTAGACGCTGCCTAGAGGACTACCAATTGCGATAGCAGTTTCTCCAACTTTAATTGTATCGGAATCAGCAAATTCAGCAACAGCAGTGACTTTATCTGCTGATATTTTTATAACAGCTATATCAGAATATGTATCGGAACCAACAAGTTCACCGCTAATTTTTTCTCCAGATGCTAAAAGGATATCAATCTTTTCTGCGTTATTAATAACATGCGTATTTGTCACAATATAGGCATATTGACCATCTTTTTTGTAGATAACACCAGATCCCTCCCCAGCAACGGCTAGTTCGTCAGATGATTCAATATTTCCAAAGATAGCACCAAGACTATTGTTGGCTGATTTTTGGTAATTAATAACAGACACAACAGCATTTTGTACTTTCTCTACAGCTTTTGTGGTGGAAGTTTCATTATTATATTGAACATTGCTGACACTAGTGATAGCAGAATTTGCTTGTTGAACCTGTGGCTGGAAGAAAGAGGCTGATAAGGCCCCGATAAGACCCCCAAAAAATCCAATTACAAATAAAATCGCAAATTTCAAATATTTTTTCATATAAGGAATCCTTTCCATTTCTTTAATTTTCCTTAAGAGTACTATTTCTTTCTTAATTATAACTTAAAGTTTTCAAAAATCAATCCACAACCTGTGGATAACTCTGTGAATTATGTGAAAAACTGTAGCCATATCCTGATTTTCTAAAAATATTTTCTGTCGTATGCTTGTGGATATGTTACAATTATTTTATGAAAATAAAATTGATTACCGTTGGAAAATTGAAAGAAAAGTACCTCAAAGAAGGTATTGCAGAATATAGTAAACGATTGGGACGATTCACTAAGTTGGATATGATTGAGCTTCCTGATGAAAAAACACCAGATAAAGCCAGTCAAGCAGATAATGAACAAATATTAAAAAAAGAAGCCGATAGAATTATGTCTAAAATTGGAGAGCGAGATTTTGTCATTGCCTTAGCGATAGAAGGGAAACAATTTCCATCGGAAGAATTTAGTCAAAAGATATCTGATATTGCAGTAAATGGGTATTCAGATATAACTTTTATCATCGGTGGTAGTTTGGGTCTCGATTCTTGTATTAAAAAAAGAGCTAATTTGTTGATGAGTTTTGGACAGTTGACACTTCCCCATCAACTAATGAAATTAGTTCTCATCGAGCAGATTTATCGTGCATTTATGATTCAGCAGGGAAGCCCATATCATAAGTAGTTTCACGTGAAACAAGGAGTGAAAATGAATCAAAAAGATTATCGTGTTTTTGAGGGATTGAGAATTGCTTGTTCATTAACGTTTATCAGTGGTTATTTAAATGCCTTTACTTTTGTGACTCAGGGTGGTCGCTTTGCTGGCGTACAATCTGGAAATGTTATTTCCCTAGCTTATTTTTTAGCTAAAGGTGACTTTGCGCAGGTAGTTAATTTTTCCATTCCCATTTTATTTTTTGTATTCGGACAATTTTTTACCTACTTAGCAAGAAGGTATTTTGAAAAACAAACATGGTCTTGGCACTTTGGTAGTAGTGTAATGATGTTAGTTCTTATCTTACTAACTATCATTCTCTCACCTATTATGCCTGCGTCTTTTACAATTGCTAGTCTAGCCTTCGTAGCCTCTATTCAAGTAGAAACATTTAGAAGGTTACGAGGTGCTCCGTATGCCAATGTGATGATGACAGGGAATGTCAAAAATGCTGCTTACCTCTGGTTTAAAGGAGTTATTGAAAAAGATTCAGAACTTAGAAAAACAGGTAGAAACATCTTATTGACCATTATAGGGTTTATGCTAGGTGTCATTATATCTACTCACCTATCCTTCCAATTTGAAGAATATGCCCTTATTGGTCTGATTTTGCCAGTTTTATATATTAATTATGAATTATGGCAAGAAAAAAGACCTACTCGAGGTAGGTCTAAATGATTCCAGCAGGATTCGAACCTGCGACCGTTCGCTTAGAAGGCGAATGCTCTATCCAGCTGAGCTATGGAACCTTAACCATTTTATTTTACATTAAACAAAGCACTCTGTCAATACAATAAAAAATCAAAAAATGTATTGACAAACAAAGTCACATGTATTATACTAGTTATTGTTCTAAAAATGGTCCGTTGGTCAAGGGGTTAAGACACCGCCTTTTCACGGCGGTAACACGGGTTCGAATCCCGTACGGACTATTTCTTCCGCCATAGCTCAGTTGGTAGAGCGCATGACTGTTAATCATGATGTCACAGGTTCGAGCCCTGTTGGCGGAGTAAATAAAGACTAGGAAACCTTGAGAAATCAAGGTTTTTTCTTATTTTGGTCAAAAGTTGGTCAATGAATTTAGAACTATCTCAGCTTTTACTGCATATTGGATAAGAATGAAAAAATCGTGAAAAAGCGACATGAATAATCATACAATAGGAAAATTTGGTCAAAAAATGGTCAAGTGTTTGCTGACATGATTTTTCTAATTTTTTCAGTTTCTTCTTCCTCTTTTTCCTTAATAAGATGAGAGTAAGTTTCTATAATTTGCTTTGTATCTTTGTGACCTACGATTTTCGAAAGTGTCCAAATATCAATTCCTTCAGCCAGTAAAATACTGATATAGGTATGACGAATACCAGTAGCTGTTAGGACTTTTGGAGTTATATTTAATTGATGAAGCAGTTCACTGAGACAAGTATTGACAGTTTTATTTGAAGGTACACCATAAATTGGATTAACAAATAGAAGATTATTTGAATTATCGAAATCAATTGTATCTTGCTCTTTTAGCAATTTATCGAGTACTTCTATTACAGTATCATCAATAGGAATATTTCGTACAGATGTTTTTGTTTTAGGGTCTGTAAACTCATTTTTCGCTGAATCGTATCGCCTATAAGTTACAATCTCTTTGCTTTTCCAAAGTATGCAATCCCAAGTTAAGCCTAAAACCTCTCCAAATCTCATACCAGTCTTTAACTGTATGTAAAGAAGATAGTAAACTAAGTTGTCAGTATAGTTTACATTATTGTAAAGATAATTAACTAATTTTTTATAATCTGCTTTACTATGAATATACTTATCTTCTTTTGATTTTGCTGGTTCTAATCCAGTTATCTTTACACCTATTGTAAAGTCATGGAAATCAAGTCGGTCTTGTTTAGCAAATTCCAACACTTTTCTAACTTCAGAATTTAAACGAGCAACATTATCACGACCATTAGTTTTGGCAAATTGATTGATAAAGAGTTGATAGCGACTAGCCTTTATATTTACTAAAGGCATATTTCCGAAAAACTCTTCAATTAGTTTGCCACGTTTAATGTGTTTGTTGAGTGTCGCCTGTTTTTTATTTAAAGGAACGATATGTAGCTCATACCATTTTTTCCAAAGTTCATGTAAACTAATTTGTCTATCAATGTTAGCCCCTTTTAGAAGTCTAAGCTCAATTTCGATTGCTTCAAGTTCAGCTTCTTTTTTAGTTCTAAATCCAGAATTTGAAGCTATTACTTTTCCTTTATCATCAAAGATTCTATAGTCCCATAATTTTTTCTTACCTCTTTGTCTATAGGATGCCATATAGTTACCTCACTTTCATAAAAAGCAGATAACCAAGGGTTGTCTTGGTTATCATAGCATAATTATTTGAAAATTTCTAGAAAATTCTGTTCGAAAAATTCACGTGTTTTAGTAGCTAAAAAGAAATATCGACCTCCTCGATTCTGAGGATATTTTACAAATCCGTTTGGGTTTTGGTCAATATCAATTTGTTTGCGAATAATCGGCTTATATAGGACATTTTCAAGTAGCCATGGACGAGATACAGAGAGCATTTCTAGGACATCATTCATAGTCATATACTGACCTGCTACAGCACTTTTCTTCAGTCTTTCATATTCATCTTTATCTACAATAATCTTCGAATCAGGAAGCTTAATAGTGATATTTGCTAAGTCAATAGTAAATTTATTTATTTCCATGACTTTATCTCCCTTCTAAATTATGAGATAATAGACTAGGGATAAACCTAGTCTTATCTCAGTTAATCGGCAACATCATTCTTATTGTTCTTGGCGGAATTTTTAGGGTTGATGTTGTTTTTTTGATAAAAAATTTGAAAAGCATCTTCAAGTAAATCTTTAAAATTAAGATTAGAGAGTTTGTCACCAAACTTAGATAACCATATTCCAACATCTGGATTTGGTACATAGTTGGCATCGTATTCTTGAACTAGCCTGATGATGAAGTAGTTACGTGCTTCTGTTCCCCATATTGTTTCTATTTTCCATAGAAGTGGATAGAAGCCACTACCTTTCATTAAATATAATATTGTTGCCATCAGGTCATTATTCCTTGAAGATAATGATTCTAGTGCTGGAAAGTCTCCCATACTTTTCATTAAATCACTTGTTACATCAAGAGCTTCTCCATTAGTTGATTCGTAGAAGCAATACTTATCAAGTATTTTATTGACAATTAGCTTGCTCAAGCCTTCAGAGCTTTCTAATGTTAGTAGCAGAGCTAGGATTTGATTACTATAAGTTCCTTTATAGGAAGCCTCCATACGAATCCAAGAATCACAGAATTTTGTGAGGTGCATATACCGTCCTTGATTATCTAATTGCTCCTGGTACTTATTATAGATACGAAGTAAAGCGTTAATATTCTTTTTCTTGCTACCAATATAAACAGTTTGAGCATATCCATTTACCTCTTGAGCACTAATTTTTGATATATTTTTACGTCCCTTGTTATTGGTAATGATGTATTGCTTTGTTTTCAATCCTTGGTAGAGGTCATTGACAGTTAACTTATAGTTAA
Source organism: Streptococcus sp. 2018162 (assembly GCF_019754175.1). Lineage (NCBI taxonomy): Bacteria > Bacillati > Bacillota > Bacilli > Lactobacillales > Streptococcaceae > Streptococcus > Streptococcus sp. 2018162. The sequence goes on from NZ_JAIJZP010000006.1 coordinate 23,154, forward strand.
AATAGTCAACGGCAAAGTCAATACGTGAAAGACGTAATTCATAGTAATCCTCGTCCAGTAATTGCGCCATGTTGTGGACGTCAATTGATTTACCATTTAAGTCTTGATAACTAGATTTATATTGCGATAATGCAGATGCACTGAACTTTAATATAATACCCATTGTAAAGTTGGTCTGATGCCAAGCAATTGCAAAATAGTAAGGCAAGTCTTGAAAGGTGAATCCATCTGTATAGCCTGCTGGAGGTGTTTTTAATGGAATATAATTTCCAAAAAGAATAGGCAGAGATAGTTTATTAGCTATTATCTCAGATAGCGTTGAAGCAATTTGATGCCAATTATCTGGATAATCACCGACTGTATCTTCTGTTGGCTTGATGACGAATGTTACTTCATCAATACTGGTCATAATTACAGGTTTACGGTTAGTATCTTTTTGAAGATACTCTTCAATTTCGTTTTTACAAAACATAATTTACGTCCTTTTATCCGCCTATAAATTGATAGTTAACTGGGCGGTAGGTTTTATTTTAGTTAACTATTGCTACCGAGTAGTGAAATTCCTATGATTTAATTTTCCCATGATATGAAGCTATAGTCACCCTAAGTTTTATTTAGCAGGTAAATGCTTGCTTTGACAGCCTTTTGTAATGGTAGTAAGTTCCTTCCCTAAAGTGGAATGTGTAAAGCAAAGAATCTAGGAAATAATGGAACGGGGGTTATTACAGAATCCCCGTTAAGCCAGCTAAAGCTGGCGAGGCTGTAAGACCTCTGATACCCTAAAGGGAACCAGGGTCAACAGCCTCATCATTTTGGAAATATTGCTCTGAACGTTGGAATGCTTTCACAATCAATCTTTCTAGTGGTGGCATATTGTGACTTGGTACAAGTATATGGCGACTATCTTGTCCATCTATCTTCATGTACCCGACACCTCTGGGATTATTTCGTACAATGCCATCCTTTTCATCAGAGAAGAGCATTGATACTGTTTCTTTAGACAATTTGCCTAATGCAATCACTGTACCTATGGAATCACGTGATAATCCTAGGCTGGTCTTGTGGGCATCTTGTTGAGAGATGATAACGTAGATTCTGAAAGACCTTCCTAACTGTATAAGACGAGTATAGTCTTTAACGGCTTGGTCACGCTCTTTTTTATCAAGACTATTCTGCCAGGCATTAAACTCATCAAAGCATATTACGACAAATTCCTTAGACCTATCTATCCCTTTTTGGCGGTTTTCAAGGATTTTTAGTCCTAGAGTAAGTAATTCTGAAACCTCATCAAATCGCTTAAATCCTTTACAGCCATTTAGAAAAGCAAAGTCAGTATCAGCTTTATAGTCGCCAATTAGGAACGTAGCTTCTGGGTAGGTATAAGCAAACCGTGCTAAAAAGACCTTTGTTGCATAAGTCTTCCCAGACCCACTGGAGCCTACCAAAAGAGCGTGGGGGACACGCCCAACTGGTATATCCCAGAAGAAGTGATTTCCAGCATCAAAAAGCTTTTTATCAAGAAAACATTTCATCTGTTCACACTCCTAATTAGAACTATAGGAAAATTGAATTTCCAAATTGAGATAATACTGATTGTTATACCTCAACAGTTCTCCAAATTTGGGTGTAATATATAACGACTTCCCTTTGTCTGACCAATTTTCATAAGTTATAGAATCAACCAGAAATTTACTAAATTGTGTCAGAAAAACTTGTTGGATATAGCTTTCTTCTTCCTCAACAGGCTTTTTAGATAGCATAACAGGAAAACGAATAAGGTGAGAACGATAATCACTGCTAGTTTGCAAGTATCGAATATAGCGACTATCAAAAAGAAGTTTTTGCCCTGAAACAGTTGCAGTTTTTTCAATTACCTGTTCAATATCTGCTATGATTGTTGGGAGGTTTAATTGAAGTATTTGAGCCTGTTTCTGTTTTTCTTTAATCTCGCTAATTCTAAGAGCAAAATAAAGAAATCCAGCAAATAAGATAATTAACCAAGACAAAATTGTCATAAAAAGTCCTTTCTATGGCTAGGAGGAATCCCCCTAGCCACTAAACCAACTCAATAAAAGCAGACTTAGCTTTGACTGAAAGCGCACCGCGATTCCCACTTGTGTAGGCATTGATAGAAACATTATCAAGAGTAATTTCTACTTTTTCATCAAACAAAGTTGTAAAGTCTGATATATTCACGGTATCAACTTTTATATTTGTCTGACTAAAATGCCCCTCTAACGAGCGTATTCCGATAGAGAGTTGGATTTGACCAGTACTGTGCCCAGACGTAAAATCTTTTACTTCCGATGCCCCGAGCAAGCGCCCTTGAATTGTTACTTGTGTAGCTTCCATGAGCCACCTCTTTTCTAACCCATGTGGGTAAATAATGTTGTGTGATAGCTATCTCACACTACGAGAATAACATACAAATAATTCAGTTTCTACCTAACGTCTAGGTACTGATGTAATAGGCTTTTTCCACTTTCACTAACGGAATAAAGTACACTTGAATTTGTTCATCGGTTATGCTAATCTAATGAAAAATATGTGAGGTGCTATTTATGTCTATAGATGTTGTTGAACAACAAGAAAAATTATTACTAGCTTGTATAACTCTGAACTTTGTTGAAGATTTAGAGGAATTCAAGGAATTTCAAGAACTTTCAGCTGAAGAAAAAGGATACAAAGCAATATTAGAATACGTCGATGATATGATTGATTCTAAAGTAGGTGTTAAAACACTAGAAAAAATCTTCCAAGGAAACCCTTCTACGTCCAAAACAGCTATTAGTGATAGAGCTTATAATGCTATCTTTGAAAATGAAATATTTAGTGAATTAAGTGAAAAAATATACGAAGGCATTCAAAACAATGATAAAGTAATTATGGACAAGGTTACGGACATTATTGAGCATCGAATTGAAAACAAAGAATTCCCTAAGATATTGGAGAAGATGAAGAAATCAAGTAATCGTCATTATGCTCTACCTATGTTATTACAAAATGAGCAACTATTAACGAATGTGTTTGATTATCTCCCTTTAATTGAAAAGATTTTTGAATCAAAAGATAATCTGAGAGTGTTTTGTCAAGTAGCTGAACGATTAGAATTATTTAGGATAGTTGATGAATTTGAGGATTGGGATAATGTAGAAAAGTTTATCAAATCAGTTCAAACTCGAAATGGTTTTGATAATTACATATTTTAGAGAACACAAAAAGCCAAGTTTTTAGACTTGGCTTATTTTTCAACTTCATCAATTATGTTAATCAGTAGTTTTAAAAGTCGTTCTTGTTTACTTGTTGAGAATTCTGCTATTTTAGATAATAATTGGTTTGTTAGGGGATTATCTTCCTTTAATGAAATATCAAAGAAGTTTTCTATATCTGTATCAAGTGCAGTCATAATTTTTTCAAGAGTCTCAACTGTGATATTCGGTTCTAAATTTTCTAATTTATAAGCATATTTTAAGGGAAGACCGGCTTCTTCTTCTAATTGCTGCTGTGTCAAGTGTTTTTGCAATCTAAGAATTCGAATGCGTTTACCAATATAGGCTTTTAGGTTTATTTTCGTCATATAAATACCTCTTTTAAAGCTATACTACTGAATTTTGTAGTCTTAAAGAACCACTTAAAAAGCGAATATCCACGTAAAATAGTTTTATAAAAACACTGTTTGTGTTATAATATCCTTAAAAAGCTATTTAGGAGAAGCATTTATGTTCAAATCTAACATTCGTGGTCATGGAACCATTAAGAAATTGCGTACTGGTGCGGTTGTATCTGTATTGACTACTTCAATGCTAGTAGGTGGGGTAGTGAGTGCCGAGGAGGTTGTGACTAGTGCTGAGTCTACTTCGGTTGAGGTGGTTGCTGAGTCTGGTGCAAGTGAAGGGATTGTTGAAACCAAGGTAACTGATGCCCAGGTATCTGAAGCCAAGGCTGAAGCAGACCAAGCTAACCAAGCGGTTACAGGACAAGAAGCAGTTGTAGGTGGTTTGGAAGAAACTATTGCTACGGGTGAATCTACAGTTTCTGCTTTGACTACTCAAATTGAAGAAGCTAATAAGGTCACACCTGAGGTAGTAGCAGATGCTAAAACTGATGCCGATGCCAAGTCTGATGCGTTGGCTACAGCTAATGAAACTGTAGAGACTGCTAAAAATTCTGCAAATGCAACAGCAGAGGCGGTAACTGTTCAAGAGGGTGCCGTATCTGATGCTGATGCTAATGCTCAAAAAACTGCAAGTGCGGTTGCCGATGCCGAGAAGAAAGTAGCAGACCTTTCAGGTACTACAGATACAACTCAACTTCAGAAAGATGTAGATACTCTTACTGAAAATGTTGCTAAAGACACTACTGACTTAGCAGAAGCTAAACAGGCTCTTGAGTCTGCACAGTTGGCTGAAACCAACAAGGCACAAGCTATTACGGCACAAGAAGGGGTAGTAGCGTCTAAGGAAGCTGATGTTGACTCAACTGCAAATGCTTTGGCAAATGCAACTAAAGCTAAATCAGACGCCGATAAAGAAGTATCTACTACTAAATCAGCTCTTGATACTGCCAAGGCGGGTACTACTGTAACTGAAACTGTTCAGGTTGGTACTGAGACTAAGACTACTGGCGGTATGTCTACATTAAATACTGGTGTTGCTCAGTCAGGTCGCTTCTCGGGTGTAAATGGTGTTGTAACCAACTCAGATTATCTGAAGGCTATTCAAAACTACGCTAATGGTACAGGAACAGTTGCCGATATTGAGTCTGCTCTAGCTAAAGGAATTTCTTATCAGAGCGGAGGCTCTACTGTTTCTGTTAAAGTGAACGTTCGTGACTTGTTGGCATCACCAACTGTTGCCGAGTTCCAATCTTGGACTGAGAACCTTCGTTACTCTTTCTCAGATACAGATAACTCTACTCTTGTAAAGGTTCATGACCTTACAGAAGAGCAACGCACAGACTTAAGCCTTTTCTATGCCTCATTGGTTAATGAATTACGCTCTAAACTAGGTACTCCTTTGTTGGATGTAACTAAGTCTAGTGTATCAGTAGCAAACAATACTACAGATGCCTTGTTTAATGGTATGTTTGCTAATTATCAAGGTATGACTCATGACCAGCTTGTTTCTAGCGGTTTCTTTACAAAAGCTACTGGAACAATTAATGATGTTACAGTTATTGCTAAAAATATTGCAAATAACGAAAACACTACAATCATTAACAATATTGCAAATATCGCTCAATTTGATGATAGAGATGCAACTGTTTCTACAATGGCAGAGTTGAAGTCTATGGTAGTGGTCGCGGTAGGTCATCAGTTGTATCGCCCTCTTTACAATATTGTAAATGGTGTAGGGAACAACTCTGATTTTTCTACAGCCATTAAAGTGTTGGGTCTTGTAGAAGGAGCAAGCTCAGTAGGGGTATCCTTAGATGTATTGTCGTTCAAGGACGGTCATGGAGAGCGTGTACCTAAGGTTGTTGTTACATTTAGCGATACTGTGGGAACTCCAATTGTTAATAAGTATTCAACAGTAGCAGGTGGTACTACAACAACTACACCTATTTACGAAACAGTAACTAAAACAGTAGTAGACGAATCAGCAGTCGCAGCAGCTCAATCAGCTTATGATACTGCTTTGGCTAATGCCCAAACAGCAAATGTAGCTTATCAAAATGCAAATACCGCATACGTTAATGCACAACAAGCCCTTGCAGATGCTCAAAAACAACTTTCTGACTTGAAGTCGGGTACAGTAGATATTCCTGCTCTTGAGCAAGCAGTAAAAGATGCTGAAACTCAACTTGAAAAAGACCAAGCATCCTTGCAGTCTGCTAAGGAAACTCTTGCCGTAGCTAAGGCTAGTGCTATCGATAAGGCTAACGCCCTTTCTAAAGCTAAGGCTGAACTGGTAGAGGCTCGCTCAGCAGATGAAAAAGCTCAAGGGGTACTTGCACAAGAAAAAGAAACTCTGGAAGTACTTAAGAAGTCTGACCAGGTTGCACAACTTGCCCTTACTGATGCTATTGCTAAACAAAGCACAGCTAAGTCTGACTCTGAAAAAGCTACTGCTAAGTACAATGAACTTGCTAAAGCTTTGGTTGACAAGGGTGCAGTTCTTACAGTCTTGACTGCTAAGCTTACTGAAGCTAATCAAGCCCTTGCAGTTGCTCGTGCAGAGTATGAGACTGCTAAGGAGTTACTTGCAACCCTTAAAGCTAATGCAACTGAGAAAACTGCTCGCTACGAAGAGTTGGCTAACCTGAAGGCGGAACAAGACCGTGCTGAGGCTGAGGCTAAACGCTTGGCTGAGTTGAAGACTAAGGCTGAAGCTATCAACAATGCAGGTGGTATTGCGACTCCAGTACTAGATGCCAATGGGGTAGTTATTGACTACGTTGATGGGAAGAAAGCAACATCTGTAGTGCAAACTAAAATTGGAAAACAAGCTGGTATAACGCAGGTTGGTGACAAAATTACTTATTCACGTGTTGAACGTGCTAAGACCTTGCCAAACACAGGGGAGCAAACAAGTTTGTTGGCACTCGCAGGTGTGTCAGTATTATCTAGCCTTGGTCTTGCAAGTGCAAGAAGACGCAAACAAGGATAGATGGCTAAAATGAAAAAATCTTCTTACTTATTGTAGGAAGATTTTTTGGATTCCTAAAAATTTCGGAAAGACTACGCTATTCCAACAATTTTTAGGAATGTTAATAGAATTTTAAATTTTTTAGTTACTCCGAAATGCTTCTTTGTCAAAACTTGGTCAGACTGTATTTTTATAAAAATTCTGCATAATTTAGGAAATACATAAATATTTTATAAAATTTCATGTGGTCAAAATTTGGTCAAATTCCTTCTTTTCATTACTCCATAGATAAGTGACAAACCCTTGATTATCGCTATTTTTGTTATCTATTTTAACTTATTTTAACGTACAATTATCTGTTGGCGGAGTAGATAAAGCATAGGAAACCTTGAGAAATCAAGGTTTTTTGTTTTTTACAAGAAAAAACCGAGAAAGTTTAGGATTCTCGGTTCTTAGAATAATAGTATCTAATGAATTGATAGGAGAAAAATACAAAAACTGCACCAAAAGAAATCAGTAAACCTAGATAGAAACCATTTGGTATAAAGGTTAAAACTAGTTTAGTTTGACCTGGACTTACATCCACTTTCATAAAACCCTCTTGCGCTTTTTGGATTTTGATAGGTTTACCATCAATGGTTGCATTCCATCCTTTATCATAGGGTAAAGTAAGGAGGAGCGAGGCTTCTTTATCGGTTACAAAATCAACGGTTACTTTATTACCATCAGTTTTTGTTACTACTTGTTTTTCTTGGAGAATGGAAATAGCCTGTTGGAAAGCTAATAAGTCCAATCGATAAAATTGTGGTTTATCAAAAGAAACTTGATTATTTTCAGGAAAATATACATCGACTTGAACTTGTACATCTGTAGTAAAGCTCCCCACATTGAAGAAAGAGAAAGCATTATCTAGTGTAAACTCACTTGACTGATTATTGACAGTAATGACAACCTTTTTTTGATTCTCATTTGAGAATGTTAAATTTGGCAAATTTAAGTATACTTGGCTATTTGCAGGTATATTTACTAAGAAAGTTGCCTTTGCAGTATTCTCATTGTCAACTTTGTTGACAGTCATTCGATTGTTCAGTTCAACTGTGTTTTGTGAAACAACATCTGATAGAGTGTGGTAGTATTTTTGAGATCGCCCTGTTAGTTGATTGAGAAAATTTGTTTGATTATCGAGAGTCAGATTTGTAAAATTGACATCTCTGTAAATCCCTTCAGTCAATAGTGCTAACCCTAGATTAAAACTATTTTCGTAAAGATTAATAGTAGACTGACTCTGATTCAGTGTGAAACCAAACTTATTTGGGTCCGTAGTAGCTAAATTATATTTGATTCCGAATAGGCTATCAGCAATAATTGTATTATTCTGATAACGAAGATTCAAATTGGTACCGTCTGAACGGAAACCGAGCTTATCTAGTACTGAGCTGGAAGCACGATTTCGAATGGAGGAGAATTGAGAAATACCGTTGTAATTGAATTTCATGCTATCATTGCCAGTTTGTGGTAATAGACGTTCTATACGATAAAATGAATCAGTTGTAGTCTTTGTAGACTTTACAATACTGTCAATATCTGTCAATTTTTCTTCATAGTTTGATCGGCTAGGGAAATGCCATTCATCAGAAATCCCCTGAACCTGATAATGACTATGTAATCCAAGTTCTAAGAAAGTGAAGAACAATAAAACAATATTAATCCATTTTAAGGATGATTTATAGTGAATCATTGATACAAAAAGAATGAAGTAGGCTATTAGAAATTCTAGTGTGAGTAGGAAATTTACATCCATTAGAAACTCATAATGATCTCTAAAAATAAAGGTAGAAGCAAAGCAAATGAGTAAAAATGAAACAATCAGAGTAAAATTTTTAATACTTACTTGACGTAGTCGTACCAATGTCTCTGCTGCTAAATAGATAACGGTTATTGATAGAGCCCATGCATAACGATAGAGGAACATGTTTGGCGCATGCATGCCTTGCCAAAAAAGATTGAGTGGTTGTAGGTAGAAACTTGAAATAATGAATGTAAAGAATAGAGAATAGGAGAGTTTGACAGTTGGTTTTATTTCTTTTAATGTAAAGAATAATAAAGCGAGTATTAGTGGAACGAGACCAACAGAGATCATGGGAATAGAACCGAATTTTGTTGTATCAAAGCTACCAACTAAGTTTTTTGCAAAGAAGTCCAGATACCAAGAGTCTTCGGTTTTTAGGTTGACAATTTTTGTAAATGTTTCACCATGAGTTTTTAAATCCAAGTAGGTTGGTAACAACATGAACATGCTGCTTAGAGCAGATAAAATTGACACTATTGTAAAGTTGATAAATCTTTTGATTCTCTGACTATTTATCCATGATAATTGAACCAATGTCCATAATGTTAGAAAAATAGCCACCATATACCCGAAGTAATAGTTTTGGATAAACAAGCATGTTAATGTTATGTAGTAGAGAATCGGACCCTGTTTTTTTAATAATCGATGCAATCCAAGAAGAACGAGTGGGAGGAGTATAAAAACGTCTAGCCAGTTGTTTATTTCTAATTGACTTGTACTAAAACTCATCAGAGAAAAACTAGTAGCGAGTAATAGTGCCCATTCTTCTTTCAAATTTTTATGGATACCCTTTAGGCTGACATAAGTTGACAACCCAGTCAATCCAAATTTGACAATAGTGACAAGATAGATAGCGTCAGGCATGGATTGTAAATCAAAGAAAAAGACAATTGGAGATAGGAATGAACCTAGGTAATAGGAGGATAGAGCATAAAAATTGAGTCCTAAACCACTTGAAAATGTGTAAAATAAAGAGCCGTCTCCGTGTAAAGTATTTCGTAATGTTTGATTAAAAATAACATACTGGTGGAAGCCATCACTTGCCAATATAGTTGTATCACTTCCCCACCAGATTCCTTGAAATGCTAAGACGATAGAAATAATAGTCAGCGGAATAAGGAAAGAGAAGAGATAATAAATAGATGTTTTTGTAAATATTTTTTTCATAGATTTAAAAGAAAAGGCGAATAAATCGCCTTTTTATTATGCTTTCCAAAGTTCTTGTACTTTTGCTTGTACTTCAGCATTTTCCAAGAATTCATCATAAGTTTCGTCGATTCGGTCGATAACACCGTTTTTAGAAATGACGATGATATGGTTTGCTAAAGTTTGAATAAATTCGTGGTCGTGGCTGGCAAAGATGATAGACTCTTTAAAAGCTTTCAAACCATCGTTTAGACTGGAAATTGATTCCAAGTCCAAGTGGTTGGTTGGATCGTCTAAGACCAAGACATTTGACTTGAGGAGCATGAGTTTTGACAACATCACGCGCACTTTTTCGCCCCCTGACAAGACGTTTACAGGTTTGTTAACCTCATCACCCGAGAAGAGCATACGTCCCAAGAAACCGCGCAAGAAGGTATTGTCATCTTCTTCCTTGCTGGCAAATTGACGGAGCCAATCAAGGATAGATTCGTTTGTATCGAAGTCACGAGTATTGTCTTTTGGTAAGTAGGATTGACTAGTAGTGACACCCCACTTGACAGTACCTTCATATTCAATATCGCCCATAAGAGCACGAATGAGAGCAGTTGTTTGGATGTCGTTTTGACCAATAAGAGCAGTCTTGTCACCTGGACGCAGGATAAAGCTGATATTGTCAAGAATCGTTTCACCATCGATGACAACTTTTAAGTTTTCAACTGTTAGGAGGTCATTACCGATTTCACGTTCTGATTTGAAGTTGATAAATGGATACTTACGGCTAGAAGGAATAATTTCCTCCAACTCGATTTTATCCAGCATCTTCTTACGTGAAGTAGCTTGCTTAGACTTAGAGGCATTAGCAGAGAAACGAGCAACGAATTCTTGTAGTTCCTTGATTTTTTCTTCTGCTTTGGCATTACGGTCAGCTTGTAGTTTAGCTGCTAATTCACTAGATTGTTTCCAGAAGTCGTAGTTACCAACGAAAATCTTGATTTTACCGAAGTCAAGGTCAGCCATGTGGGTACATACCTTGTTTAAGAAGTGGCGGTCGTGGGACACGACGATAACCGTATTTTCAAAGTCAATCAAGAAATCTTCGAGCCAGTTGATGGACTGGATATCCAAACCGTTGGTTGGCTCGTCCAAAAGAAGAACATCAGGCTTACCAAAGAGGGCCTTAGCCAAGAGGACCTTAACCTTCTCACCGTTGGTCAATTCGCTCATGTTTTGGTAGTGGAGGTCTTCTGAAATGTTGAGGTTTTGGAGCAATTGAGAAGCTTCACTTTCAGCTTCCCAGCCACCAAGTTCAGCAAACTCACCTTCTAATTCAGCAGCACGAACACCATCTTCATCAGAAAAATCTTCCTTCATGTAAATAGCATCTTTTTCTTTCATGATGCTGTAAAGTTGCTCGTTCCCCATGATAACAACGTCAATCACGCGCTCATCTTCATAGTCGAAATGGTTCTGACGCAGTACAGAAAGGCGTTCGTCTGGTCCAAGTGAAATATGACCTGTTGATGGCTCGATGTCACCAGCAAGAATTTTTAAAAATGTAGATTTACCAGCCCCGTTTGCACCAATCAAACCGTAGGTATTTCCTGCTGTAAATTTGATATTGACATCGTCAAATAATTTGCGGTCGCTAAAGCGAAGCGACACGTCTGATACTGTAAGCATAGTTTCTCCTCTATTTCTGTCTATTAGTTTTATTGTACTAGAAAGAACTTGAATTTTCAATGAATTACATTGGAATCAAGATATCTTCATCATAATGTTTATGGTCTTTTTGAAGACTGAAGCCACGTCCACGCACCTGACTCGCAGGCATAACAACCATAAAGGCAGTTTCATCAATTTCTAATACCGCTGTCTCCAGTTTCTGCATTTCTGGAATAGAGATGGTAGTCATCAACATGCGCTTGTCAACCCCTGTAAAGCCACCGATAATTGGAAATTCTGTAACACCGCGATCAGCAACTTTAGTAATATAGTCTTTAATTTCTTCTGATTTTTGAGAAATAATCATGACATTTCGAGAAGATTGTGTACCAGACATCATGCGGTTGACAATATAAGTAATGGTCATTAGGGCAATAATCGAGTACATAACAGTATCAGTATCGAAGGCAATAAATCCAAGACCAACGATAATACCATCAATAATAGCCATTGTCAGACCTAATGATAAAGGGGTGTACTTGTGAATAAATTGAATAAGAATACCTGTCCCACCAGTAGAAGAATTTCCAAGGAAAACAAGACCAAGTCCAAAACCTAGGATAATTCCACCGAAAATAGCAGCTAGGAGAGGATTTTCTGTCAAGTTGGGTAAACCTGCTGTCAACTTGATGCAAAGAGGATAAATGACAGCACCATAGACAGTTTTGATAAATACAGATTTTCCTAAGAAAAACCAACAGATGATTAATAAAGGGATGTTACAGTAGAGGACAAAGTCAGACGGACTCCACCCCAGAAGAGCATTGAGTGCGATTGCTAAACCTCCGACACCACCAGATACGATATTATTCTCTAGAAAAAAACTGTTAAATCCAATGGCCATGACAACTGATCCGAGTGTGACAGAGATAAAGTCCTTTATACGTTCTTTCATATATTCTCCTTGGTTAGTGTTATAAAAGCAATTTCTATTATCCCTAATTTAGACAGTATCGTCAAGGCTTTGTCAGCTTGACTTTCTAATTTTTTGCGGTTATAATAGGAATCAATCAGAAGAGTAGTAAGTGGATAATTTTTAGAGAGTTTGTGGTTGGTGGAAACAAACAAGAGTCGCTTATGAATGGACTGAGTGAATAGAATCTGAATAAATAAGGATTCGGCTAGCAGGCCTTATGTGCAAAAAGATGTAAGCTTATTTAATGCTTATAAGTGAGGTGGCACCGTGTCCTTGACGCCCTCGCACAGTTTTCTGTGCGTGGGCTTTTATTATGTAAAAGGAGAATATTTTATGAGTAAACCGATTATCCTAACAGGAGACCGTCCAACAGGTAAATTACATATTGGACATTATGTTGGTTCGTTGAAAAATCGTGTTTTATTACAGGATGCAGGTCAACATGAACTTTTTGTCTTTTTAGCAGACCAACAAGCGTTGACAGACCATGCCAAAGAACCGCAAAAGATTGTTGAATCCGTTGGAAACGTAGCACTAGATTATCTAGCGGCAGGACTTGATCCAGCTAAGACAACGATTTTCATCCAGAGTCAAATTCCTGAATTGGCAGAGTTGACCATGTACTACATGAACTTGGTATCTGTTGCACGTCTAGAACGCAATCCAACTGTAAAAACCGAGATTGCTCAGAAGGGATTTGGCGAAGGAATTCCAGCTGGTTTCTTGGTCTATCCTGTGTCTCAAGCGGCGGACATTACAGCCTTCAAGGCAAATTTTGTCCCTGTTGGAAATGACCAGAAACCGATGATTGAGCAGACTCGTGAAATCGTTCGTAGCTTTAATCATGCTTATCAGACGGATATTTTGGTGGAGCCGGAGGGCATTTATCCTGAAAATGAGGCAGCTGGTCGCTTGCCAGGTTTGGACGGCAATGCTAAGATGTCTAAGTCACTTGGAAATGGTATTTACTTGGCAGATGACATGGATACGCTCAAGAAGAAAGTCATGTCCATGTACACTGATCCCAACCACATCCGTGTTGAAGACCCAGGTAAGATTGAAGGAAACATGGTTTTCCACTATCTTGACGTTTTTGGGCGCGAAGAAGATAGGGCTGAGATTGAGGCTATGAAGGAGCACTATCAACGTGGTGGTTTGGGCGATGTGAAGACCAAACGTTATTTGCTGGACATTTTAGAGAGAGAATTAGGACCAATCCGTGAACGCCGTCTGGAGTTTGCACAGGATATGGGACAGGTCTATGCAATGTTGGAAGCAGGTAGCCAAAAAGCTCGCCAAGTTGCTGCGACAACTCTTGACCAAGTGAAATCTGCTATGGGAATTAACTATTTTAAATAAGGTTAACAATGAAAGAGCAATGTTGAGAAAATGTTGCTTTTTTCATTTATTTTACGACGCAGCAAAAAACAAACGTTCGAATTTTATATGTAAAACTGAATAGAATTTTCTGAATTTTTAGGAATGATGATATTAAAGCGAATAATGATTGACAAATGATTTCAAAATGTTATCATAATTAAAATACAAATAGCAATCACGCTACATATTAAATAAGAAAAGAGGAAGAAAATGTCAAACTGGGACACTAAATTTTTGAAAAAAGGCTTTACTTTCGACGATGTATTACTTATTCCGGCTGAAAGTCATGTATTACCACATGATATTGATTTAAAAACACAATTAGCACCAAATTTGACCCTTAATCTTCCGATTATTTCTGCTGCCATGGATACCGTAACAGATAGCAAAATGGCTATCGCTATGGCGCGTGCAGGTGGTTTGGGTGTCATCCATAAGAATATGTCTATCGCAGAGCAGGCTGATGAGGTGCGTAAGGTAAAACGTTCTGAAAATGGTGTTATTATCGATCCATTCTTCTTAACACCAGAACACACCATTGCTGAAGCTGAGAAATTGATGGCTACTTATCGTATTTCCGGTGTGCCAATCGTTGAAACATTAGAAAATCGTAAGTTGGTCGGTATTATTACCAACCGTGATATGCGTTTCATTTCAGATTACTCACAGCCAATTTCGACAAACATGACAAGTGATGAATTGGTGACAGCGCCAGTTGGAACAGATCTTGCGACGGCAGAGGCTATTCTTCACAAGCATCGTATTGAAAAATTGCCATTGGTTGATGAAAATGGTCGTTTGTCAGGCTTGATTACCATCAAAGATATTGAGAAAGTGATTGAGTTCCCAAATGCTGCGAAGGATGAATTTGGTCGTCTCTTGGTTGCGGGTGCTGTTGGTGTCACATCTGATACTTTTGAACGTGCAGAAGCCCTTTTTGAAGCGGGTGCAGACGCGATTGTCATCGATACGGCTCACGGTCACTCAGCAGGTGTTCTTCGTAAGATCAAAGAAATCCGTGACCACTTCCCAACTCGTACCTTGATTGCCGGCAACATTGCTACAGCTGAAGGAGCTCGTGCTCTTTATGAAGCTGGTGTTGATGTTGTCAAGGTCGGTATTGGCCCAGGTTCAATCTGTACAACACGTGTCATTGCAGGTGTTGGTGTACCACAAGTGACAGCTATCTATGATGCAGCTGGTGTTGCGCGTGAATATGGTAAAACCATTATTGCTGACGGTGGTATCAAGTATTCAGGAGATATTGTCAAGGCACTTGCTGCGGGTGGTCATGCCGTTATGCTTGGTTCTATGTTTGCTGGTACAGATGAAGCACCAGGCGAAACAGAAATCTTCCAAGGTCGTAAGTTCAAGACCTATCGTGGTATGGGCTCTATTGCAGCCATGAAACAAGGTTCAAAAGACCGTTACTTCCAAGCATCTGTCAATGAAGCCAACAAACTTGTTCCAGAAGGAATTGAAGGACGTGTAGCC
The DNA here is from genome assembly GCF_019754175.1 of Streptococcus sp. 2018162. Lineage (NCBI taxonomy): Bacteria > Bacillati > Bacillota > Bacilli > Lactobacillales > Streptococcaceae > Streptococcus > Streptococcus sp. 2018162. The sequence continues at coordinate 38,248 of NZ_JAIJZP010000006.1, forward strand.
TATAAAGGTTCTGTTGCAGATATGATTTTCCAAATGGTTGGTGGACTTCGCTCAGGTATGGGTTATGTAGGTGCTGGTAACTTGACTGAATTGCATGAAAATGCTCAATTCATCGAAATGTCAGGTGCTGGTTTGAAAGAAAGTCATCCACACGATGTTCAAATTACAAACGAAGCTCCAAACTATTCAGTACAGTAAACAAAAACAAGACCCTCTTGACAGGGTCTTTACTTTTTTGTAAATTTTATTGACAACAGTGTAAATAATCTTATTCTGATTCAGTAACCTTACCAGACTCAATATGGAAGATTTTTAAACTATCAGGTAGCTTATGTAAATGGTCTAAAGAGGTCGTTGTAATAAATGTTTGAATCGTATCTGTAATAGTTTCTAGTAGCTTGATTTGACGATTATTATCCAGCTCACTCATAACATCATCTAAGAGTAGAATTGGGTACTCTCGTGTGACTTCTTTCATCAGCTCGATTTCAGCCAGTTTGAGTGACAGAACGAGACTGCGGTGTTGTCCTTGACTACCATAATGGGCATTCATTCCATTTATAAAGAAAGCTACATCATCTCGATGTGGTCCAACTCCTGTATTTTTCTTAAATAAATCACGTTTGCGACACCTTTCCAATTCCGTCAAGAATATGTCAATTAAATTGACAGAAGTAGTAAACTTAATTGAGGATTGATATTCGATAGTTAGTTCCTCTCTCTTATCTGAAATATCTTGAACTTTTCTATTTCCGAATTCCTCTAATTTCTTTAGAAAGTCAATACGATGTTGGATAACACGACTACCATATTCAGCAAGTTGCTGATCTAACACGGATAGGAAGTTCTCATCAATCTTATCTGTAGATTTGAGGTAAGTATTTCTTTGTTTTAAAACGTGGTTATAATTCGATAGGTCAGAGAGATAGAGTGGTTTGATTTGCCCGAGCTCGACATCGATGAACTTTCTTCTCAAAGCAGGCGCACCTTTTATCAGCTGTAAATCTTCTGGAGCAAATAGGACGACGTTCATATGTCCAATGTAATTAGAAAGTTTTGCTTGTTTGAGATGGTTGACCTTGGTCACTCGCCCCTTATCTGTCAAGTGAATGTCAAGTGGAACTTTACCGCTTGTGCGATGGAGTAAACCAGAAATAGATAATTCCTTTTCTTGAAACTGTAGTAGTTCCTTATCTGTTCGTGTTCGATGGCTTCGTGTTAAAGCTAAAGCATAGATAGATTCTAGAATATTGGTTTTTCCTTGGGCGTTTTCGCCTAAAAAGACATTGAGCCCTTTGTGGAACTCAATATCTAATTGGTTGTAATTGCGAAAATGTTGTAACTCTAATCGTTCTAGCCACATGTCTACATACCAGGGAAACGAACAGGTTTTCTTTCAGTCTTTTTAGTTGCTTTTTTAGGAGTCTTTACCTGTTTCTTATTCTTTTTATTTTCTTGATTTAACTTTTTAACGATTGCAGCCACACGTTCTTTTTCAGCTTGATCCTCTTGGTGCTGTTTGATTTCCTCTGCACTAGGAGCGACGATTGTGATGCTAGTGTTGTGGTCTGGGAGTGTGATAACATCTCCGATACGGATTTTTTTACCGCGTCTTTTTTCATCCTCTCCATTGAAAAGAATAGTATTTTCTTCTAAGAAACCTTTAATGGCACCTCCTGAATGGAGAATACCAGTCGTTTTTAATAATGCTTGTAATGTGATGTAGTCATCAAATAATTTAAATTCCATAAGTCACCTCGTTACAGAATATTATATCACAAAATGGTATAATGGAAGGTACAATGTTTGAAAGAGGAAGAAGATGAAATTACAAGAGGGAGTAGATCTTCATTTTATTGATACAGATCAGTTTACGACAAATCGTATACGTATTCGCTTTGCAGCTGAAATGAGTGAGGCTACCGTTGCTGGTCGTGTGTTAGTTGCAAATATTTTTGAAATGGGTAACCAAGAATTTCAGACTGCTCAGGCTGTTCGGAGAAGATTGGCAGAATTGTATGGTGCTCAGTTCTCGACCTCAGTTTCAAAACGTGGTAGGGTGCACTGTGTAGATGTGACAATTTCATATGTCAGTCCTCGTCACTTGCCAGAAAATGAGGATATTACAGTAGAGATTCTTGATTTTTTATACACGTGTATATTTAGACCACTGAAAAAGGGGCGAGGATTTGATAGTCAGATTTTCGAGGTTGAAAAAACGAATTTAATCAATTTTCTTCAGTCAGAGATAGAAGATAATTTTTATCATGCAGATGTTGAAATGAGTAAGCTTTTTTATAAAGATCCCTCTCTTCAAATTCCACGCGTCGGTAGGCTTGATTTGGTTGAAAAAGAAACAGCAGAATCAACCTTTCAGATTTATCGGAATATGTTGCGTATGGATAAAATTGATATATTTGTCTTAGGGAAGGTTGACAGAGAACAAGTAAAAAGAAAACTTGAAGATTTTGGTTTTACTTATAGAAATCCAAAATTAGAGTTAGAATATCATCAGGAATACTCAAACATCACGCAAGAAAAAATCGAGCGTAAACAGGCAAGGCAGTCCATTTTGGAATTGGCATATCATTTACAGGTGGTTTACAACGATGTAAACTATCCAGCTTTGATGGTATTTAATGGTCTACTAGGTGCTTTCTCCCATTCGAAGTTATTTATGAATGTTCGTGAGAAAGAAAGTTTGGCCTATACAATTGGAAGTCAGGTCTCTATTTTTTCAGGAATGCTGAAGGTCTATGCTGGAATTAGCCGCGAAAATAGACTCAGGGTAATGAAGTTAATTAGTAAACAACTACTTGATTTAAAATGTGGTAAATTTACAGAAGAAGAATTAGAGTTGACAAAAAACATGTTGATTCATTCAGCAACCTTGGCTCAAGATAGGCAGAATAATTTGATAGAACAAGTATATAATCAAGTTACCTTAGGAAATAGAAATTTAAGTTGGCTAGATTGGATTGAGGCTATCAAATCTGTATCAATAGACGATGTCATTCGAGTAGGACAGATGATTAATTTACAGGCTGTTTACTTTATGGAGGGGACAGAAGAATGAAGTTAGTTGAGAAGAAGTATCCTTACATGAAAGAATCTGTCTTTTATGGGAAAGTTGACAATGGGTTGACAGTTGTTTTACTTCCTAAAGTAGATTTCCATGAGACATATGGAATTCTAACGACCAATTTTGGGGGGATTCATACTCGATTTACGTTGGCTAATGGTAATAGTGTTGTTTATCCTGCAGGGATTGCACACTTTTTAGAACATAAGCTGTTTGAAACTGAGAATGAAGAGGATATTATGAATGAGTTTGCTAAATTGGGAGCAAGCGCAAATGCTTATACCAGTTTTAGACAGACTAGTTACTTATTTTCAACGACTCAGAAAGTATTGGAGTCTCTATCACTTTTACAATCTTTTGTTCGAGAACCGTATTTTACAGAAGACAATGTAGAAAGAGAACAGGGGATTATTGAACAAGAAATTGAGATGTATCAAGATGATGCAGATTATCGCTTGTTTACGGGAATTTTATCATCGCTTTATCCAGAAAGTCCTTTGGCCTATGATATAGCAGGGACAGTTGAATCAATTGCTGCAATTACTGCGGATGATTTACATGAGAATTTTGATGTGTTTTATCATCCAAGTAACATGAATTTATTCGTTATTGGTAATTTTGATTTAGAGGCAGTTTGGAAACAAATTTCAAGTTATCAAGTAGCTCAGATGGATAATCCAGCTCAGTCGTTTGAATTGGCAGGTGTCCAAAAGTTGCCGATACAGGAGCATCTCTCAGAACAATTTGAAGTATCTACCCCAAAATTGGCTGTTGGTTTACGGGGAAATGACGAGGTTGATAAGGAGACTATTCAGAAATATCGGCTCAGTTTACAATTTTTATTTGCCATGTTGTTTGGTTGGACTTCAAAACGATACCAACAGTTATACGAGCAGGGAAAAATTGATTCTTCTTTCCAGTTCCAATTAGAGGTTACGCCTGAATACCACTATTTGATTATCTCGGGAGATACTCAAGAACCCATTACGCTTTCTAGTATACTGATGAAAGCACTTAGGAAATTTGAGGATGATGCAGATGTGACAGAGGATCATTTACAATTGTTGAAAAACGAGATGTATGGAGATTTTATTCGTAGCTTAAATTCTCTTGAGTTTACAGCTAGTCACTTTGTTTCTCAGTATTCAGAATATGAAAATGTTTTTGATATACCTCAAATGATACAGGAACTACAGTTAGATGATATCAGAGAGGCAGGTCGTCGCTTTATTGATCACTGTGATATGACAGATTTCACGATTTTTCCAAAATAAGTGGGCGCAACCCGTCGAAATTTCTTTGGAATTTTGTTAGAATAGTATACTGTACATGATGAGCGATAGAGAGAGGATATTATGAGACAAAAGAGTATAGGGGAAGTACTTAGAACAGCTAGAGAAGGACGGGGTTGGACATTCGTTGACTTGCAACGGATAACAAAAATCCAAGCTAAATATTTGCAGGCACTTGAGTACAATGATTTTGATTTTATTGCAAACTCAGATGATGTTCATTCTATTTTAAGAGCATATGCTGAGGCTTTGGAATTAGATGCAGATGTCCTACTGGATGCTTACGAGACCAATAGTTTAGTGAAATATTATGAAGATGGAGAAGAAGAACTCCGATCTTCAGAATTGAAAAGAAGCTATAAGGTTCGTAAACGTAAAAAGAACTCTTATCTTCCGTTGATTTACTTATTACTTGCGACGGGTTTGATTATTATTTTTGTGACTTATATTGTTCATAGCAGGCTCCAAAATAGAGCACCTATTACGCCTACTACAACGTCATATAGTATAGTTGAGCAATCTGTATCTGAAGCAAGTAGTGGTACAGAGACGAGTTCTACTGAGCAGGCGCAGTCAAATTCAACGAGTTCAAGTAGTTCCGCTACAGAAAATGTGACTATTTCAGGATCAGGTTCTAACATTGTTGCGACCCTTAAAACAGTGACTTATCCAGTAGAAGTGACTGTAACAGCAAAAAATACAACGAGTTGGATCAGCCTTTCTGACACCTTGTTAGAGGGGGGCGTTACACTAACACCTGATAATCCAACAGTAACTACTACTATTGAAGAAGGAGTGACTTCTACTACACTTGTTCTTGGTGTTGTCAAAGGAGTAGAGGTAAGTGTAGGTGGCCAAAAGTTAGATATATCAGCTCTGACAGCCGATACAGGGTCGGTCACTTTAAATTTTGAATAAGGGCAATAAAGGTATTAGAATGAAAAAAGAAAATATTCCCAATGCATTGACGATAGGTAGGATTTTGGTAATCCCAATTTTTATCTTGTTACTGACCGTTTGGGATTCAACAATTAGTCATGTGTTGGCAGCACTTATTTTTGCATTAGCTAGTATTACGGATTATCTAGACGGCTACTTGGCTCGTAAATGGCAGGTTGTAACAAACTTTGGAAAATTTGCGGATCCGATGGCAGATAAGATTTTGGTGATGACAGCGTTTATCATGCTTGTAGAGCTTGGCTTTGCTCCAGCTTGGGTAGTTGCAATTATTATTTGTCGTGAATTGGCAGTGACAGGTCTTCGTCTACTCTTGGTGGAAAATGGAGGAACAGTTCTAGCTGCGGCTATGCCAGGAAAAATCAAAACATTTTCACAGATGTTTGCAGTTATTTTCCTGCTCTTACACTGGAACGTCGTGGGGCAAATAACACTCTATATTGCACTTTTCTTCACCCTATATTCAGGCTATGATTATTTCAGGGGTGCCTCTTACTTATTCAAAGATACTTTTAAATGATGACAAATATTATCGAAGTAAAAAATCTTAAATATAAATACAATCAAGAGGATGAGCGCTATACCCTAAATGATGTCTCGTTTCACGTGAAACAGGGAGAATGGTTGTCTATTATTGGACATAATGGTTCGGGTAAATCAACAACAGTTCGTTTGATTGATGGTTTGTTGGAAGCTGAATCAGGTGATATTTATATTGACGGTGATGCCTTAACTATTGATAATGTATGGGATAAGCGACGCTTGATTGGTATGGTTTTTCAAAATCCAGATAACCAATTTGTGGGTGCCACAGTTGAAGATGATGTTGCATTTGGTTTAGAGAACCAGGGAATCCCTTTGGAGGAGATGCGTAGTCGAGTTGACGAAGCTTTGGCATTGGTTGGAATGACTGATTTTAAAACACGTGAGCCTGCTCGTTTATCTGGTGGTCAGAAGCAGAGGGTGGCGATTGCTGGAGTGGTTGCCTTGCGTCCAAAAATTATTATTTTGGATGAGGCTACGTCTATGTTGGATCCAGAAGGTCGTCTCGACTTGATTAAGATTGTCCGTGAAATTAAGGATCGTCATGGTATGACGGTTATCTCTATAACACATGATTTGGATGAGGTTGCATTGAGTGACCGAGTTATCGTGATGAAAAATGGACAGGTTGAATCAATTAGCACTCCAAATGAACTATTTATGCGAGAAGATTTGGTAGATTTAGACTTGGATAGACCATTTACGACAGAACTGGCTTCATCTTTGCGCCAGACTGGACTTGATTTACCGCTCCGCTATTTTACAGAGGAAGAATTAGAGGAAACTTTATGGGAATTGATCTCCAAGAAGTAAGCTATACCTATCAAGCTGGCACTCCTTTTGAGGGGCGTGCACTTTTTGGTGTGGATTTGGAGATTGTTGATGGCTCTTACACGGCCCTTATTGGGCATACGGGTTCGGGAAAATCAACGATTTTACAACTCTTGAATGGATTAAATGTACCAACAGAAGGAAGAGTAGTCATTGATGATGTTGTGATTACAGCAACGTCTGAAAATAAGGATATTAAGCAAGTAAGGAAGAAAGTGGGGCTGGTGTTCCAATTTCCTGAAAGTCAAGTGTTTGATGAGACAGTTTTGAAAGATGTTGCTTTTGGTCCACAAAATTTCGGAGTTTCTCAGGAAGAGGCTGAAACGATTGCGCGTGAAAAGTTGGCCTTGGTTGGAATTGATGAAAGCTTGTTTGAGCGTAGTCCTTTTGAACTATCTGGTGGTCAAATGCGTCGGGTGGCTATTGCTGGGATTCTGGCAATGGAACCAAGTATCTTAGTTTTGGATGAACCAACAGCTGGCTTGGACCCTGCGGGTCGTCAGGAATTGATGGATATTTTCAAAAAGCTTCATGAATCAGGCATGACAATCGTTTTGGTAACTCATTTGATGGACGATGTGGCTAACTATGCTGATTTTGTTTACATTATGGAAAAGGGAAAGCTGGTCCGTTCTGGTAAACCAGTTGATATTTTTCAAGAGGTAGATTTTTTAGAGAGTATTCAGTTGGGAGTGCCTAAGATTACTAAGTTTGCAGCTAATTTGGAGAGAAGAGGCTTTGTATTTGAACGTCTTCCTATTACAATTGAAGAATTTACGGGGATGGTGACACATGGATAAATTAATTTTAGGTCGCTATATTCCTGGGGATTCAATTATTCATCGCTTGGATCCAAGAAGTAAGCTTTTAGCAATGTTTGGATTTCTATTGATGATTTTTTGGGCCAATAATTTGGTCACCAATGCCTTGTTGATAGCATTTGTTTTAGGAATGGTTGTTTTATCTCGTATTCGCTTATCATTTTTTATTAATGGTTTGAAACCGATGATAGGAATTATTCTATTTACAACTTTCTTTCAGGTTTTCTTTACACCTGGAGCGACACTTTTATGGGAATTTTGGATTTTTAAATTATCAGTTGAGGGTTTGCAACAGGCGGCGATTATTTTTGTTCGCTTTGTTTTGATTATTTTCTTCTCGACCTTGTTGACCTTGACGACAACACCGCTCAGTTTGGCAGATGGTATTGAATCAGGGCTTGCACCTTTGAAGCGATTTAGGGTTCCTGTGCATGAAATTGGTTTGATGTTGTCCATGAGCTTGCGTTTTGTACCGACCTTGATGGATGATACCACTCGGATTATGAATGCTCAGAGAGCTCGTGGAGTGGACTTTAATGAGGGAAATCTTATTCAGAAGGTAAAGTCAGTTATTCCTATTTTGATTCCTTTATTCGCATCAAGTTTTAAGAGGGCAGATGCTCTTGCAACGGCGATGGAGGCGCGTGGGTATCAAGGCGGAGATGGGAGAACCAAGTATCGGATTTTGGAATGGAAGTTAGCAGATACGTTAGCAATTTTAGTTATGTTAGCTTTAGCTGGACTCTTATTTATATTGAAAAAATGAGTAAAAAACGCTAGAAATAGCGTTTTTATTGTCTAATCTCAATTTGTCTGTAATATTTGTAACAATTTCACAAAGTCTAAGTAATAGTTAGAGGGTATGATAGACACATGACAGAAAGGAATGTGACTATTATGAACATTACATTAAAGAAAAACTTAAAAACAACTATTGCTGGTTTGGTAGCGGGAATCTACCTTTTGACTGCGGGTGTAGTCAGTGCAGAAACCTATACTGTAAAGTCTGGTGATACCCTGTCTGAAATTGCTGAAACACACAATACTACTGTTGAAAAATTAGCAGAGCAGAATAAGATTACCAACTTAGATTTTATCCATGTCGGTCAAGTTATCGAATTGGGTGATGTGACAGTGAAGGCAGTAGAGAGTTCAGTTGAACAAACTCAATCAACAACATCATCAACTTCTACTGCAACAACTAGCACCTATTCTTCAAATTTGAGTGCTGAAGATGCAGCAGCAAAAGAATGGATTGCAATGAAGGAATCAAGCGGTAGCTATGATGCCCGTAACGGTATCTACATTGGTCGTTACCAGTTGACAAATACTTACTTGAACGGTGATTACTCACCAGAAAACCAAGAGCGTGTAGCAGATGCTTATGTTGCTAGTCGCTATGGTTCATGGTCTGCAGCCAAGGCTTTCTGGTTGGCAAATGGTTGGTACTAAGATAAATTAGAAGAGGTCTAGCGCGATGCTAGACTTTTTTCTATTGTTGAAAGTTGTCTAGCTTTACAGATAGGGTTGTTTTGTTTATAATTGTGAAAAAATTGACTAGAAAAGAAGAACTATGAAATTACAAAAAAGAATTTTTCGATTAAATATGATTATGCTTATTTTTTCCTTGGTTGCTATGCTGGGGGTAAGTGTTTATGTGGTTAATAGTATTTATCGTAACCAAGAAACATGGCAGTCCACTAGCCAGAAGACAGCAGGTAGTCAACAGAGTTTGGAAAAATTTTCGGGATTAGATTTTGCAGTATTGGCAGATGAGTTAGCATCGAATGATGCACGACTCTATGTAGAAAGTAATGGCGAGGTTGTCTTTTCAAATCTGAAAGATGATGCGGATGAGATATTGGGAGTGACAGTATCATCAACCACTCACACCTCCTATGTAGATGGAGAAATTGTGATTAGCCGTAAACTCGCCATGGATGGGCAAGTTTATTATTTATATGCCTTGTTAGAAGATTTGGAAGACCAGCAAGAAAGCCAAGAATTTCAAGCCTTCCTGATACAGCTTTTGTTAGTTGGTGGAATAGGTATCGTGGTCGTAGTGGTGCTTAACTTCTTCTTTACTCGCCGTCTCCTAGATGTCATCATGCGTCCTTTGGAGGAATTGCACAGCGGTGTAGAACGTATCCAGCAGGGAGATTATACAGTACCTCTGACCTATCAAGGTGATAAGGAATTTGAAGAATTGACCCAAGGGTTCAATCAAATGCAGACTTCTTTGTTAGATGCCCGTGAGAAAAATCGACTGTATGAACAAAATCGGACCCAGATGGTCGCAGATATTTCGCATGATTTGCGGACTCCCTTGACTTCTATCAAAGGTTATGCCAAGGGAATTTTGGATGGTATTGCCAATACGGACGAAAAACGCAATCAGTATTTGACTGTTATCTATCAAAAATCTCAGGTGATGGAGAAATTACTGGAAAAATTATTTGCTTTTTCACAATTGCAGACAGATAAAATGCCATTTGATAAAGTCCAGCTTGATTTGGCTATCTTTTTACAGTCCTATGTAAGAGAGAAAACTGAGGAATTAGTAGATGAGGACATTCGGTTTAGTTTGGAAGTATCAGATGGATTGCCAGTTGAGATTGATCCAATTCAATTTCGTAGAATTCTAGATAATTTGGTGGACAATGCACGAAAATATGCCGCTGTAAAGCCCCTGATAATCAGTATTACTGGACAAATGCAGGAGCAAGAAGTTGTTTGGACTTTTACAGATAACGGAAAAGGTGTAGCAAAGGATAGACTTGACTTGATTTTTGAAGAATTTTACAGGGAAGACGAGACCAGACAGCAAGTAGAAGGCCATGGTCTGGGGTTAGCGATTGTAAAAAATATTATGGAGAGACTGGATGGTCAGGTATCTGTTGAGGCAACTCCAGGTCTTCGATTTATCTTTAGATTACCTAGAAAGGATACGAAATGACACGGATTTTAATCGCAGAAGATGATGTAGAGATTGCTTATTTGGAGCGAGATTATCTAGAAATGCAGGGCTACCAAGTAGATTTGGTACATGACGGTGGTCTTGTAGAGGACCAACTCAAAAAAGAGGATTATGCTCTTTTAATGCTGGATGTCATGCTCCCAAATAAAACTGGCTACGATCTTTGTCGTGATTTACGGGATAAGGTGGATTTCCCTATTTTAATGGTTACATCCAAGCAAGAAACTATGGACGTGGTGAGAGGGCTAGGCTTGGGAGCGGATGATTACATCAGCAAACCTTTTGATCCCATGGAGTTGGTGGCGCGTGTAAAGGCTCATTTGGCTCGCTACCAGCGTTTTCAAAAGGATAATGATCATAATGAATTAACAGTTGGGAATATGACTATTTTCTTGGATAATTGGAAAGTGACTTTGGATGGTCAGGAAATCAAATTGCCTAATCGTGAATTTGAATTGCTGGTTTATCTAGCAAAACACCCTAACCGAGTATTCTCTAAAGATCACTTGTTTGAAACCATTTGGGGATATGACTATGTTGGAGATAGTGCGACAGTTGCTGTTCATGTCAATCGACTCCGAGATAAATTGGGAGCGGATTTGATTGAGACTGTCTGGGGAGCAGGCTATCGTCTTAATGATTAATTTATAAGTGTTTAGAATTTGTTTAGAAAGTTTCTCTAAAGTGTTAAAACCTATCCTCTATAATAGACTTATCAGCAAGAGCTGAAGAAAACAAGTTAAAAAGAGGACAAAATGGAAAATAACAATCAACAACAAGAAATTATTGAAGTGGTAGAAAGTAAGAAAACAGGTGTCTGGGAATCAGTCAAACAGAAGGTTACAGGCATGAGTAAGAAATCGATTATCTTATTGTCGGTAGGTGCCTTGGCACTTGTGACGGCTGGTTTTGTCGTAGCAGAAGTCTATGAAAATAAACTAGAGGCATTAGGAGATCAAATTGAGCGACAAGTTGGAATTGCAGATGATGATGACAATCAACAGGTAGTAGCACAAGCTAATGCATCATCAGCCTCATCAGTAAATACAACTTCTGCTAGTCAACTCGCAACAAGTTACGGTGTAAAGTTAGTTGACACCTCTGAGCTAGATGGTACTTATACAGCAACATCTGGAAATGACTCCTACACGTTGACTGTAAAAGGGAATCAAGCAACCTTGACAGAAGTTGACAAAGACGGAGATCAAGATATTGAACAAGTTATCTTTGATTTAGATAAAAAACTTGCCTATATTGATGGCGAAGCAGATAGTTATACCTTGAATGGTCCAACTCTTACTTTGACAGAAATTGATGCTAATGATACAACTTTAGAGAAACTAACATTCACGAAACAATAAGAAAAGGGACCGTTAAGGTCCTTTTTGGTTTACACTATTGTCAATCTTCTCCAAAAATTTCTTGAGCAAGGCGACGACCCGTCGGTGTAGCTGCAAGGCCACCTTCAGCAGTTTCACGGAAGGCAGTTGGGAGGGCTGAACCAACTTGGTACATGGCATTGATGACTTCGTCAACGGGGATTTTGGATTCGATACCTGCTAGTGCCATATCGGCAGCAACCAAGGCGTAGCTTGCTCCCATTGCATTACGTTTGACACAAGGGACTTCTACCAGACCAGCGACGGGATCGCAAATCAGACCCAGCATATTTTTGATGACAAAGCAGATGGCTTGGCTGGCTTGGTAGGGAGTTCCACCTGCTGCAAGAGTTAATGCTGCGGCAGACATAGCAGAGGCAGATCCGACTTCTGCCTGACAGCCTCCTTCTGCACCTGATATGGAGGCGTTGTTGGCGATAACTAGTCCAAAGGCTCCAGCTGTAAATAGGAAGTCAAGTTGCTGTTCTTCTGTCAAATTGAGTTTTTCAATAGCAACTCCTAGCACAGCTGGTAGACAGCCTGCAGATCCTGCTGTCGGAGTGGCACAGACTAAGCCCATTTTGGCATTCAACTCATTAACGGCCATGGCATTTCTTGCGGCGGATAGGACAGCGGAATCTGACAAGGTTTTACCAGATTTCATATAGGCATCTAACTTGGCAGCATCGCCTCCTGTTAAACCAGATACGGATTTGCTTTCAGTAAGTCCATCTACGATGGAGGCTTTCATAACTGTCAAGTTTCTTGACATAATTGTCAATATTTCTTCGCGGCTGCGACCGGTCAATTCAATTTCAGTAGCAATCATGAGTTCAGCTACATTACCAGAAAAGTTGTCTGCTTGCTGAACTAATTCTTCGATAGTATAAAACATGTCTTTCTCTTTCTAGTTGAAGAAGGTTACATTGTGCAGGTGTGGAATTTTTTCAATTTCTGCAATAGAATTTTCACATTGGCGAGCATCCACTTCAATAATCATAATGGCTTTTTCGCCAGCTTTTTCACGTGTCACGTTCATTTGGGCGATATTGATGTCATACTTAGAAAGGACATCGGTCACTTTCGCAATCATACCAGGGACATCTTGGTGAACAATAATAATAGTTGGCGTATTCATATTGAGATTGACAGAAAAACCGTTGAGCTCTGTTACTTGAATGTTTCCCCCACCTATGGAAACGCCTGTGGCTGAGATGGATTTTTTATCGTTTTTTATGATGATTCTGGTGGTATTGGGATGTGGGGTATTGCTGTCCTTGTTGACACGCCAGTAAACCTTAATGCCTCGTTCTCTTGCAATATCAAGAGAGTCAGGAATGCGGGGATCATCCGTATCCATGCCCAGAATACCTGCTACCAAGGCTACATCCGTACCGTGACCACGATAAGTCTTGGCAAAGGAATTGTAGAGTTGAAATTCCACCTCTGTTGGCTCATCGCCGAAGATGGAAGACACAATTTTTCCAATGCGGACCGCACCAGCTGTGTGACTAGAAGATGGGCCAATCATAACAGGTCCAATAATATCAAAGACCGACTGAAATTTTAAGTTTGTCATAGTAATCCTCACGTTTTTCTTGGTACTATTATATCAAATTTTCCAGTTAGAGAATATGCCTAGATGAATGTGTTTTCTTATGTTAAAATCCTATCGCTTACCCTTTTTGTATGGTATAATACAAGTTGTTCAAAATCGTCAATCGTTTTTGGATAATCAAATTTTGGAATACGACCTTCAAATCGTTATTTCTACGAAAAGATGGGAGAAGATTATGTCAATTGACAATTCTAAAACGCGTGTCGTTGTCGGTATGAGTGGCGGTGTGGATTCATCGGTTACGGCCCTCTTGCTCAAGGAGCAGGGCTACGATGTGATCGGCATCTTCATGAAAAACTGGGACGACACGGACGAAAATGGCTTCTGTACAGCAACAGAAGACTACAAGGACGTGGCTGCAGTGGCAGACCAAATCGGCATTCCTTACTACTCTGTCAACTTTGAAAAAGAGTATTGGGACCGCGTATTTGAGTACTTTTTAGCAGAGTATCGGGCTGGCCGCACCCCCAATCCAGATGTCATGTGTAACAAGGAAATCAAGTTCAAGGCCTTCTTGGACTACGCTATGAACTTGGGGGCGGACTATGTGGCGACGGGGCACTACGCTCAGGTGTCACGCGACGAGGACGGCACCGTCCATATGCTACGTGGGGCAGACAATGGCAAGGACCAGACCTATTTCCTTAGCCAACTCTCACAGGAACAACTGCAGAAAACCATGTTTCCGCTCGGCCATTTACAAAAGCCTCAGGTGAGGGAAATAGCAGAGCGAGCAGGCTTGGCGACGGCTAAAAAGAAAGACTCGACAGGCATCTGCTTTATCGGTGAAAAGAACTTCAAAGAATTTTTAGGGCAGTATTTGCCAGCCCAGACCGGCCGGATGATGACGGTTGACGGTCGTGATATGGGAGAGCATACAGGCCTTATGTACTATACCATTGGTCAGCGGGGCGGGCTAGGTATCGGAGGACAAATCGGTGGAGACAATGAGCCTTGGTTTGTTGTCGGAAAAGACCTGTCAAAAAATATCCTCTATGTCGGTCAGGGCTTCTATCATGAGTCCTTGATGTCAACTTCTTTACAGGCTAGTCAAGTACACTTTACACGTGATATGCCTGAAGAATTCACGCTTGAATGCACGGCTAAGTTCCGCTATCGTCAACCAGATAGTCAAGTAACTGTCAAGGTAAAAGGTGACAAGGCAGAGGTTGTTTTTGCAGAGCCACAACGAGCCATCACACCAGGTCAAGCCGTTGTTTTCTACGACGGTCAAGAGTGTCTGGGCGGTGGCATGATCGACATGGCCTACAAGGATGGGGTTGCTTGTCAGTATATTTAATCAAAAATAAAAGCTTAGCACCCTCATGCTAAGCTTTTTATCTTATCCCCAGAAAGCATCTTCGGCTTTTTGGTCGGCTGAGAAGAGCCAAACTTCCTTGATTTTGCCATCTTCCATACGGAAAAGATCGATGCCATTCATGTTTAGTTCTTCACCATCTGTTCGAGTACCGAGGAATGTTACGTTAGCGGCAACAAGAGTATCATTATCGGATACCCAGTTTGTCACTACTTTGAAAGTTCCATTTGTTTTTTCGGCGAAAGTTGCTAGATGTGCTCCGAGTACTTCCTTACCAATTTTAGCACCAGATGTTGAATGATTTCCGGGTTGATGCCAGATAATGTCATTAGCCATTGTTTCAAAAAGAGCTGCAAAATCACCAGCGATGAGAGCATTGTTATAGGCATTAAAAATTTCCAAGTTTGTTGACATTTGATGTCCTCCAATTTTTTTGATATAGTACAATTATAGCTGAAGCATTCCATTATGCAAGTAGGTACTTTTGCATTCGTTAGTATCAAAAGTGATACTATTGTGATAAATAAAGGAGAATTTTTTTGAAAAAAGTTAGTGAATATGGTATTTGCCCTTTTGCAACAACACAAAAAGTCTTGACTGGTAAGTGGGGATTGGTGATTATCTACCAACTCAGTACAGGAACGAAACGCTTCAATGAATTACAGCGACTGATTCCAGGTATTACTCAAACCATGTTAACAAGGCACCTTAGACAATTGGAGGAGGATCGCATTATTAGTCGCACGGTCTATGCAGAAGTCCCCCCTCGTGTAGAGTATAGCTTGACTGAGATGGGCGAAAAATTTCGTTCGGTACTGGATGCTGTTGAGGCTTGGGGCTTAGAATATATTGAAACGTTAGCGTAACACTAGATTTGAAATTCTACAAATCTTTTGATAGAATAAGAGTAACAATTATCATGATGGTCAAAGCTCATGGGAATTGTAGGCTTTTTTGTCCTGCAGTTTTCGAGAGTTTTGGCTATTTTTTGCTATTGAGGAGAGAAGATGGACTTTCGGACAGTGGTAGGCAACCAGTCCTTTGGTGTTCGTGCGACGGGATTGTTAGTAAAAGATGAGAAACTATTTCTTGTAAGGGCACCGGAGGGGAACTACTACACCTTGGGCGGAGCCATTCAGCTTGGTGAAACAACTGAAGAGGCTGTGCAACGGGAAATGCAAGAAGAACTTGGAATTGATGTGGAGGTTGGACCGCTGGCTTTCATCGTTGAAAATCAGTTTAGTTTGCAGGAGAAATCCTATCATCAGATTGAATTTCTTTATCTTGTTACCCCACTGTCTGATCCAGTTACCTATCTGGAAGAAGGTGATTCTATCCGTCAGTGTGAGTGGATTGCCTTTACAGACTTGAAAAATCTTGACCTTAACCCTGCCTTTCTCAAAACGGAACTAGCCACTTGTAAGGGACAGTTGCAGCATTTTACTAATCGGGAAAGCTAGACTATCTAAATGAAATTTTAGAAAAGAGAAGGAAGAATGGATTTTAGGACCAGAATTGACAATCAGGTCTTCGGTGTTCGTGCCACTGCATTGCTTATAAAAGATGGGGAAATATTTTTCACCAAGGACTCTAAGGGTTGTTATTATACCATTGGTGGTGCAATTGCAGTCAACGAAATTGCACAAGATGCGGTTGTTCGGGAAGTCAAAGAAGAATTAGGGGGTGACAGTTGTGTCAACCAACTAGCCTTTGTCGTTGAAAATCAGTTTACACATGAAGATATAGATTTTCACAACATCGAGTTTCATTTTATTGTCGAGCCTATTGGAAAAATGCCTGTGGAGATGATTGAAGATAACTTGAAACAAGTTTGTGAATGGATTGAACTTGACAAGCTTGTCAATCTAGATGTCGTACCAGCTTTTCTGGCTCAAGAATTGCCAAACTGGAATGGGCAAGTCAAACATATCATGAACATAAAGGAGAAATAAAAATGACACACACATTTGCAGAAAACTACGATGTCATCGTGATCGGTGCGGGGCACGCGGGTGTAGAAGCAGGCTTGGCAGCCAGCCGAATGGGCTGTAAGACCCTGCTTGCGACCATTAACTTGGATATGGTGGCTTTTATGCCATGTAATCCCTCCATTGGTGGCTCTGCCAAGGGGATTGTGGTAAGGGAAATCGATGCCCTGGGTGGCGAAATGGGCCGCAACATTGACAAGACCTATATTCAGATGAAAATGCTCAATATGGGTAAGGGGCCAGCCGTACGTGCCTTGCGGGCTCAGGCGGACAAGGCAGAGTACGCGGCGGAGATGAAGCGGACGGTGGAGCGTCAGGAAAATCTGACCCTGCATCAAACCATGATTGATGAGATTTTGGTGGAAGACGGCAAGGTTATCGGTGTCCGCACGGCTACCAACCAGAAATTCTCCGCCAAGGCAGTTGTGGTGACGACGGGTACAGCTCTGCGTGGTGAGATTATCATCGGCGACCTCAAATATTCATCAGGCCCTAACAACAGCCTAGCTTCTATCACGCTGGCGGATAATTTGAAAGAATTGGGACTTGAAATCGGTCGTTTCAAGACAGGAACGCCACCGCGTGTCAATGCTCGCACCATTAATTACGACGAAACCGAGATTCAGCCAGGCGATGAAAAGCCAAATCACTTTTCATTCTTGTCCAAGGACGAGGATTATTTGCAGGACCAGATCCCTTGCTGGTTGACCTATACCAATGCGACCAGCCATGAGATTATCAACAGCAATCTTCATCGGGCGCCTATGTTTTCGGGCATTGTCAAGGGGATTGGTCCCCGTTATTGTCCGTCTATTGAGGACAAGATTGTGCGTTTTGCCGACAAGGAACGCCACCAGCTTTTCTTAGAGCCAGAAGGTCGCAATACCGATGAAATCTATGTTCAAGGGCTGTCAACCAGTCTGCCAGAAGATGTGCAGCAGGACTTGATCCACTCCATTAAAGGCTTGGAAAATGCTCAGATGATGCGGACGGGCTATGCTATTGAGTACGATATGGTTATGCCTCATCAATTGCGGGCGACGCTGGAAACTAAGAAGATTTCTGGGCTCTTTACAGCAGGTCAGACCAACGGAACATCAGGTTATGAAGAAGCGGCAGGTCAGGGAATTGTCGCTGGTATCAATGCAGCCCTCAAGGTGCAGGGCAAGCCTGAGCTGATTTTGAAACGGAGCGACGGCTACATTGGTGTTATGATTGATGACCTGGTAACCAAGGGAACGGTGGAGCCTTATCGCCTCTTAACCAGTCGGGCAGAATACCGCCTGATTCTGCGTCATGACAATGCCGATATGCGTCTGACGGAAATCGGTCGTCAGGTTGGCTTGGTAGATGATGAACGCTGGCAGGTCTTCCAAATCCATAAAAACCAATTTGACAATGAAATGAAACGCTTGGAATCTATCAAACTCAAGCCAATCAAGGAAACCAACGAAAAAGTCGTAGCCATGGGCTTCAAGCCTCTGACGGATGCCCTGACTGCCAAGGAATTCATGCGTCGTCCAGATGTGACTTACGCAGATGCGGTAGCCTTTATCGGCCCTGCGGCAGAGGACTTGGATGCCAAGACCATTGAATTGATTGAAACAGAGGTCAAGTACGAGGGCTACATTGCCAAGGCCTTGGATCAGGTGGAGAAGATGAAACGTATGGAAGAAAAACGTATTCCAGCAGATATTGACTGGGATGATATTGATTCCATAGCGACGGAAGCTCGTCAGAAATTCAAGCTGATTTCACCAGAAACCATTGGTCAGGCTAGTCGGATTTCCGGTGTCAATCCAGCGGACATCTCCATTCTTATGGTTTACTTGGAAGGACGCAGTCGTTCCATTTCTAAAAACAAATCAAAGGACAGTCACTAAGGCTGTTCTTTTCGCTGTATGTCAGCTATATGTCAACTACTTTAAAATCATGTGAAAAGTAGCTTTTTTACTGAATTTATGGTAGAATGGCAGGCAGAGGTTAGTGATGAAAAGATTTCGATTTTCGACAATTCACTTTGTCATGATAGGTGTCATTTTATTTGGGTTGGTGGCTCTTGTCCACCGACTTTTTCCAATTGGTGCCAGTACAGTTTTTGCGCTACTCATCAGCCTATTGGTGTTGATTGCGCTGTTTATTTATCAAAAACATTCTTATGAATTTAGTGAGCTAGAACAGATTGAATATCTCAATAATCAGGCCAATTCTGGTTTGATGATGCTCTTGGATAAAATGCCAGTGGGAGTTATCAAAGTTCGACCAGATAGTAATCAGGTAGAATGGTTTAATCCCTTTGCTGAGCTGATTTTTGCTCAAGAAAATGGTGAGTTTGATCAAAAAAAACTACGTGAAATTATTGACGTTGGTCTGGATGAGGAGCGAATTTATGCGAACTTTTCAGGCAAGAGATATGCTGTTAACGTTGATTTTGATCAAGGGTTATTTTACTTTTTTGATGCGTCAACAGAGTATTCAGCGACAAATAGTTTGATCGGAAGCCGTCCTGTTATAGGGATTATTTCAGTTGATAACTATGATGAGCTTGAGGATGCTGTAACTGATTCTCAAATTAGCCAAGTCAATTCCTTCTTGGCTCAATTTGTTTCAGAATTTTGCCATGATTACGGTATCTACTACCGACGCGGCACAATGGATCGATTCTATTTCTTTACAGATTATGCTGTGTTGGAAAAATTGATAGAGAATAAGTTTTCAGTTATTGATAAGTTCCGCGAGGAGGCTAAAAAGTTAGATTTAGGTTTGACTTTGAGTATGGGATTGGCGTATGGTAATGAAAATCATCACCAAATCGGACAGGTTGCGCTCCAAAATCTCAATATGGCTGAGGTTCGTGGTGGAGACCAGGTTGTGGTCAAGGAAAATGATGAGAGTAAACAGCCACTTTTCTTTGGCGGTGGCTCAGCTTCTTCCGTTAAACGAACACGTACGCGGACTCGTGCTATGATGACTGCTGTATCAGATAAACTCAAATCGGTTGATGCTGTTTTTGTGGTGGGACATCGTAATTTAGATATGGACGCGCTTGGATCCGCGGTCGGTATGCAGTACTTTGCTCAAAATATTATGAACAATGCCTACACGGTGTATAATCCAGATGAAATGGCACCAGATATTGCACGTGCTATCAAGAAGTTGAGTGATGAAAATTGTTCTAATTTGCTAACGGTTGAGGAAGCCATGAAGATGGTCACTTTCCAGTCGTTGTTAATCATGGTAGATCATTCAAAGATTGGCTTGACTTTGGATAAGGATTTCTATGAACAATTTACTCAGGTTGTGGTGGTTGATCATCATCGTCGCGATACAGATTTCCCAAATAACGCAGTTTTGACTTATATAGAGAGTGGTGCTAGTTCTGCGAGTGAGTTAGTAACGGAATTAATTCAGTTCCAGAATGACAAACACCATAAGCTTAATCGCATTCAATCTAGTTTATTGATGGCTGGGATTATGCTTGATACAAAAAATTTCACATCTCGTGTGACCAGTCGTACTTTTGATGTGGCTAGTTACTTGCGGACTCGTGGTAGTGATAGCTTGGAAATTCAGCAGATTGCTGCGACAGATTTTGAGGAATATCGTCAAATCAATGAACTGATTTTAAGTGGGCAGAGAATTGAGTCCAATGTTGTTATTGCGTGTGCAGATGATACTAAAGAATACGATAATATTATTCCGAGCAAGGCTGCCAATACAATATTGGACATGGCAGGAATTGAGGCGGTATTCGTTGTAACAAGGAATACCAAAGGGTATGTATCTATTTCTGCAAGGAGTCATAGTAAGATCAATGTTCAACGCATTATGGAAGAAATGGGTGGAGGTGGCCACTTTAACCTAGCTGCCGCTCAGGTATATGACCAGACAATCGCAGAAGTATGTGAAAAGTTGACGGATAAAATCCGCGAAGAAATAAATGGAAATTAGGAGAACAGATATGAAAGTAATCTTTTTAGCAGATGTTAAAGGTCAAGGTAAAAAGGGTGAGATTAAGGAAGTTCCAACAGGTTATGCCCAAAATTTCTTGATCAAGAAAAATTTGGCTAAGGAAGCAACAAATCAAGCGATCAGCGCCCTTCGTGGTCAGGAAAAATCTAAGGAAAAGGCTCATGCAGAGATGATTGCAGAAGCAGAGGCTATCAAGGCTAAGCTGGCTGAGGAAGCTACTTTAGTGAAATTTGTCGAAAAAGTTGGTCCAGATGGTCGTACCTTTGGTTCTATTACCAGCAAGAAAATTGCTGAAGAATTGGACAAGCAATTTGGCATCAAGATTGATAAACGCCATATTCAGCTGGATCACCCAATTCGTGCGATTGGTCTCATTGATGTGCCAGTTAAAATCTATCAAGATGTAACAGGCATCATTAATTTGAGTATTAAGGAAGCTTAATTATTTATCTAGCCAGTGAGGAGGTGAGATCTTGGCAGAGTTGGATGAATTGCGGGTGCAACCGCAGGATATTCTAGCTGAACAATCGGTATTAGGAGCTATTTTCCTTGATGAAGGCAAGCTGGTCTTCGTTCGTGAATACATCGAAGCTGAAGATTTTTTCAAACATGCTCATAAGCTAATTTTTAAAGCTATGATTGCTCTTTCTGATAGAAATGAGGCAATTGATGCGACTACCATGCGGAACTATCTGGTCAACCATGGTGATTTGGAAAATATTGGTGGCTTAGCCTATCTGGCTGAAATCATTAGTTCCGTGCCGACGGCGGCCAATGCGGAATTCTATGCCAAGATTGTTGCTGAAAAGTCTAATCTCCGTAAACTGATTGCCCGTTTGACGGATGCAGTTAATCAGGCTTATGAGGGTGCGGATGGTTCAGATGACATTATTGCCAATGCTGAAAAAGCTTTGATTGATGTCAGTGAGGGAGCCAGTCGAAGTGGTTTCAAGCGGATTGATGATGTCTTGAATATCAACTTTGACAACCTTGAAACTCGTGCTAAGCAGACGTCGGATATTACAGGGATTGCAACTGGTTATCCTGCTCTTGATGCCATGACAACGGGTCTGCATGAGGAAGAGTTGATTATTCTTGCGGCTCGTCCTGCGGTTGGTAAGACGGCATTTGCTCTCAATATTGCACAAAATATCGGTACAAAACTGGGTTTGACAGTTGCCATCTTTTCTTTGGAGATGGGTGCAGAAAGCTTGGTTGACCGTATGCTCGCTTCTGAGGGAGTTATCAATTCGAGGGCTATTCGTACGGGGCATTTAACGCAGGAAGAATGGAATAAGTACATGGTGGCTCAAGCTAACCTGGCTCGGGCTAGTATCTATATTGATGATACACCAGGTATCAAGATTACAGAGATTCGTTCGCGTTCACGTAAGTTGGCTCAGGAAACGGGCAATCTGGGCTTGATCTTGATTGACTATCTTCAATTGATTACGGGAACAGGTCGTGAAAACCGACAACAAGAGGTTTCTGAGATTTCCCGTCAGTTGAAGATTTTGGCAAAGGAATTGAAAGTACCAGTTATCGCCCTCAGTCAGTTGTCTCGTGGAGTTGAGCAACGTCAGGATAAGAGACCTGTTCTGTCTGATATTCGTGAATCTGGGTCTATCGAGCAAGATGCGGATATTGTTGCCTTCTTGTATCGTGATGATTATTATGAGCGCGGTGAGCAGGAAGACGGTGGTATTCCCAATAATACGGTTGAAGTCATCATCGAGAAAAACCGTTCCGGTGCGCGTGGTACCGTGGAATTGATGTTCCAAAAAGAATACAATAAATTTGCAAGTATTTCCAAGAGAGAGGATGGATAGAGAATGAGTGATGCATTTACAGATGTTGCTAAAATGAAGCAAATCAAACAAGATATTAAAGACCATGAGGGACAAATCGTTGAATTGACTCTTGAAAATGGTCGTAAGCGTGAGAAGAATAAGCAGGGGCGTATTGTGGAGGTTTATCAGTCTCTCTTTATCGTTGAATTTGAAGATCCAAACAATACCTTTGTGGAATCTTATACTTACTCAGACATTTTGACAGAAAAGATTTTGATTCATTATTTGGATAATAAGGATAATCTATGAAAAATATTAAGTGGCATTTGACGTTGCTTGTCAGTTGTTTGATATTGGTAGGTTGTGTTGTAGAGAATAATGCAGAGACTAAATCAGATAAGCCAACGACAGAGTTATATAAATATACTTCTGAAGAGAATGAAAATGCCTCAGCATATTTGAGTATTACACACAGACATGATGTTATTACTAACTTTGAGATATATTACGAGGTAGCAATAACAGATGCTTATCTTAGTGATTTAGGAGTTAAAAGTCAAGAAGAGGCAGGACAGCTACTGGAAAGAATATTTTATGAATATTCTTTACCTGAACTAGTAGAACTTGAAAAATTAGACGGTGTAGAGATGGAAATTTCTTTTCCTCGTGAAAGTGTTTGGCGGCTCTTGATTGGTATTGATCCAGCTATAGCTGACTTTCATGAAGTTTCACGGATTGTGGGAACAGGGGATTTAGAGCTTCTAGAAGATGTTGGAACAACTTCTGCCAGTGAGTACCGTAAGATGTTCCAAATTATCGGATTTGAAAAAGTAAAATAAGTAAAAGGCTTTACAGAGCCTTTTTTTTGTGCTATACTAATCTTTGTGCGAAATAACAGCAGGGCAAAATGAAGCTCGTCAACAGAAGGTCAGCAAGAAGAGTAATCGTTGCTGTTTCGATGAAGGCCTCCTGCACGAATCAGGTTTGCTTAAAACGTTATTTCCTATAAACAAGTCTTTTTGTTTCCTTTTAGTACTAGGCAAGGAGGGGCAGGCTATACTGAGGTATGCCAAGCCGACTTAACGACGTAATAAAAGAGAAACGAAATGACGGAAATTTCTATTTTAGGAGGACATAACATATGTCACGTTATACAGGACCATCTTGGAAACAAGCTCGTCGTCTTGGCTTGTCATTGACAGGTACAGGTAAAGAATTGGCACGTCGTAACTACGTACCAGGTCAACACGGACCAAACAACCGTTCTAAATTGTCAGAATACGGTTTGCAATTGGCTGAGAAACAAAAATTACGTTTCTCTTACGGTTTGGGTGAAAAACAATTCCGTAACTTGTTCGTACAAGCTACTAAAATCAAACAAGGTACTCTTGGTTTCAACTTCATGCTTCTTTTGGAGCGTCGTTTGGACAACGTCGTTTACCGTCTTGGTTTGGCAACTACTCGTCGTCAAGCACGTCAATTCGTAAACCACGGTCATATCCTTGTTGACGGCAAACGCGTTGATATTCCTTCATACCGCGTTGAAGTTGGTCAAGTTATCTCAGTTCGTGAGAAGTCAATCAAAGTTCCAGCTATCCTTGAAGCTGTTGAAGCAACTCTTGGCCGTCCAGCTTTCGTATCATTCGATGCTGAAAAGCTTGAAGGTTCATTGACTCGCTTGCCAGAACGCGACGAAATTAACCCAGAAATCAACGAAGCTCTTGTCGTAGAATTCTACAACAAAATGCTCTAAGATTTGTATCAATATTTTAAAAGCCCTATTACAAGGGCTTTTTGTCTGTATTTGAGGAGGGATTATGTGGCGTAAGTATTCTTTGCTAGTGGTATTGACTATTTTGGTCGTAGGTGGGGCATTCTTTCTATCTCAATCAGCGGCTGCACCAAATGAATCAGACTACGTGAAGGCTGTCAAGAGTTATCAGGCTATTTCGATAGATGAAGTGGAGCAAAAGGTCCAAGACGAGGAAGAATTTATATTATACATAGGTCGTGAGACATGCCCTTATTGTCGTGATTTTGTTCCTAAATTAACAGAGGCAGTAGAGCAATCACATACAACTATCTACTATTTAGATAGCGAGTCGGATCCGACTGGAAAAATTCAACAATTTCGACAGAGTCAAGGTCTTACTACGGTTCCTAGCTTAACCTATTATAAATCGGGTAAATTATCTGGAATACTTCGTAAAGGGAGTCAAGCAATGCTATCCGAAATAGAGAATTTTTTAGCTCTTCAAGGGGAGTAAATAGTTTTAAAAATGTATGAATCGAATATCATACATTTTTTTGTTCATGTTTGTGAAAAATATTTCAAAACAGATTGAAAAACATTTCACAATCTTGTATAATACTAATATCAGATAAAAATTGGAGGTTTATATGAAAAAGAAAGCTTGGTTAGGCTTGTTGATGAGTCTACTTGCTGTTTTGTTTTTAGTGGCGTGTGGAGGTAAGTCTGAAAAGACAGCTACATCTTCATCATCTACGACTTCTTCTTCATCAGAAGAAGCTGTTTCAGGTGCATCTGAGAAAGTTTATACAGATCCATCTGAGTTGAAAGATAGCTATGATGTTATCGTTGTTGGTTCTGGTGGTGCAGGTATGTCGGCAGCTATTTCAGCTAAAGACGCTGGTGCTAGTGTTGCTCTCTTGGAGAAAATGCCTGTTATCGGTGGTAATACGGCTAAATCGTCAGCTGGTATGAATGCTTCACAGACTAAATTCCAAGAAGCGGAAGGGATTGCTGATACAAACGATAAATTCTACGAAGAAACACTTAAAGGTGGTAAGGGAACAAATAATCCTGAACTACTTCGTTATCTTGTAGATCATTCTGCTAGTGCAATTGACTGGTTGGATGGAATGGGGATCACTCTTAGCAATCTAACTACAACTGGTGGTATGAGCGAGAAACGTACCCACCGTCCTGCAGATGGTTCAGCTGTTGGTGGCTACTTAGTAAATGGTCTTTACCACAATCTTGTTGAACGTGAAGTACCAATTTTTGTAAATGCAGATGTTACAAAACTCCAAGACAAGGATGGAGCTGTGACAGGTGTTGAAGTAAAAATTGCTGGTAAAACTAAGAAAGTTTCTGCAAAAGCAGTTGTATTGGCTACAGGTGGTTTCGGTGCGGACTTAGACATGGTTGCTAAATTCAATCCAGCCCTTGAAGGTTATGTCACTACTAACCAAGAAGGTTCAACAGGTGACGGTATTGCGCTTGCTGAATTAGAAGGTGCTGCGACTGTTGATATGGAACAAATCCAAATTCACCCAACTGTTGAGCAAGAAACTTCTTACTTGATTACGGAAGCTGTTCGTGGTGAGGGTGCTATCCTTGTCAATTCAAAAGGTGAGCGTTTTGTTAACGAATTGGAAACTCGTGATAAAGTTTCTGCGGCTATCAATAGCTTAGAGCCAAACTATGCTTATGTTATCTTTGATGATGCCTTGAAAGATCGTGTGAAAGCTATTGCTCAATACGAAGAAAAAGGTCTTGTAAAAACGGGTGCTACACTTGCAGATTTGGCTAAAGAAATTGACCTACCTGCGGATACACTTCAAACAACACTTGATACTTGGAACAAGGCTGTAGCAGATAAGAATGATGCGGTATTTGGTCGTACATCAGGTATGGACCATGCTTTGAATACTGGTTCTTACCATGCCATTAAAGTTGCACCTGGTGTTCACCATACAATGGGTGGTGTGAAAATCAATACCAATACTGAAGTATTGAAAACAGATGGTTCAGCAATTTCTGGTCTTTATGCTGCTGGTGAAGTAACTGGTGGTGTTCATGGTCAAAACCGTATTGGTGGTAATGCTGTAGCAGACATCATCGTATTTGGTCGTCAAGCTGGTGAACAAGCAGCTGGATTTGCTAAGAAATAAATTTTAATATGAGGAGTTGGCTACAGTCTAACTCCTCTTTTTGTATTGTCGTCATTCATCTAAGATGATATACTTTTAAGGTATGAAGAAGAAAATAGTATTATTGTTAGGAGCTATTGCAGCCATTCTTTTGATTTGGTCTGCTATTGCTGGCCAGCGTCAGCAATCCTATGTCGAGGCCGAATTAAGATACCAGGATAAAATTTGGATTATCACAGATTTGCATTATTTATCACAGGATTTATTTGATGATGGAGAGGCATTTTCTTATATCGAAAAGACAGCTGCTGGTAAGGATTTGCGCTATGGTAAAGAGCGGATGGAGGCCTTGGTTGAGCAGGTTGAGCGTGAACATCCTTCCTTGTTACTAGTCAGTGGGGATTTGACTCTCAATGGTGAAAAGCAGAGCATGGTTGAATTGTCACAGTATTTTACCCAGATTGAAGAAAAAGGAACAGAGGTTTTGGTCATTCCTGGTAACCATGATATTGCCAGTGGCTGGGCTAGGGCTTTTAAGGGAGATCAGCAGGTAGTGACAGATCAGGTCACCGCTCAGCAATTTTCAGATATATTTGACGATCATGGCTATCAACAAGCCAGCAGTCGTGATCAAGCCTCATTGAGCTATCTGGCCAAGCCATTTTCCAATGCTTGGTTTCTGATGATAGACAGTAACATCTACTCTGACGGCTACGGTAAAGGAGCTCCTCCAACCAATGGACGTATCAAAAAAGAGACCTTGGATTGGATAGAAGTACAGCTTCAGGCAGCCAAGGAAGCTGGAGTAAACTTGATACCTGTTGTCCATCACAATGTCTTGCAACAGCATGCCATGCTCTCAAAAGGCTATACTTTGGATAATGCTGCCGATTTGAAGGCCTTGTTCAATCAATATGGCATTCAATTTGGTTTTTCAGGCCACACTCATTCTCAGAATATTGTTGAAGAAGACTTGGGGCAAGTCAGCTATTCTGAAGTGGTCAATGGTGCATTTTCTATTTATCCAGCAATTATCGGCCAATTGAGCCTTGGTAATGCAAGCATTCACTATCAAAAAACTCAACTTGATATGGCTTGGTGGACAGAAAAACACCAACCTAGTGATCCAAATTTGCAGGATCACGTAAAGTACTTACAAACCATCTTTGACAATACCAGTGACATCATGGTCCACAATGTGTTGAACGATGAACGTTGGTATGATGGCGAGACGGCAGATGCAATTTCACAATTTATCATGCCAGCCAATCGTGCTTATTTTTCAGGAGAAAAATTGGACCAGACTTGGCTTGAAGAGATGGTATTTCCTAGCCAAGCCTATCAGACCTTGCAAGCAGTGTCACCGAGAAGTTTCTTGGCTGATTATCTTGATGTAATTATAAAACGGAGTCAAGGTCGAGATGTGGAAAAACTAGGGATTAAAACAGAAAAAGATTTTGTCCAATAGTTTTCCACAGATTGTTGAAGAAATCCACAACTTTTCCACAGGTTGTGAATAAGTTATGCATTAGTAACTGTCTGAGTTGGTCGTTTTTACAAATAAAAATGATCAGCAACTTTCCTGAAAATGTGATAAAATAGTAACAAATTGTGTCAAATGGAGAGAAAGATGACCTTACTAAGCATTGCCATTCCGAGTTATAATTCGGAGGCTTACCTTCATTACTGTGTTCATTCCCTTGTAATGGGTGGTGACAAGGTTGAAATTCTGATTATCAACGATGGTTCGACCGATCGGACTCAGGAAATCGCAGAGGGACTAGAGAATCAATTTTCAAACGTACGTGCCATCTATCAGGACAATAAGGGCCATGGCGGAGCTGTTAATACAGGGATACGTGAGGCCAAAGGGAAGTACTTTAAAGTTGTAGATTCAGATGACTGGGTCGATACTAGGGCCTATTTGAAGATCCTGGAGAGTTTGCAGGCTTTGGAATATGAGAATACGCCAGTTGATGCCTTTATCTCCAACTTTGTTTATGAAAAAGAGGGACAATCTCGTAAAAAAACCATGTCTTATCAATCCACTCTACCTGAGAACCGTATCTTCGGTTGGGAGGATGTGGGTGCCTTTTCCAAGGGGCAATACATGATGATGCATTCCTTGATTTACAGGACAGATTTATTGCGTGAGGTTGGTCTCGTTCTACCAGAGCATACTTTCTATGTGGATAATATTTTCGTGTTTACCCCTTTACAGGCTGTGAAAACCATGTTCTATCTTCCAGTAGATTTTTATCGGTACTTTATTGGGCGAAATGACCAGTCTGTCAATGAATCCGTCATGATTAAACGAATTGACCAGCAGTTAAAAGTCAATCGAATCTTGGTAGACAATTTAGACTTGGAGGCGATTGACAATCCTGATTTACGGAGTTATTTGCTCAATCACGTAGAGATTACGACCATTATCTCCTGTGCCCTTCTCAATCGTGCTGGAACAGCTGAACATATGATGAAAAAGCAGGAATTATGGCACTATATTCGGGATAACAATCCAGCTCTCTTTAAAATCGTTCGAAAAGGGTTACTCGGGCAATTAACTAACCTATACGGGTATCCAGGCCGAAAAATTTCCAATGCTGTCTATAAAATCGCGAAAAGAATTTATGGTTTTAACTAAAACTCAGTTTCGGCTGAGTTTTTCTGTTATAATGAATAGAAGAAAAAACGCTTACAAGGAGAAGACACATGCAAGAATTAGGACAGACAGGTTTACAGGTTCCTCGAATTGCTTTAGGCTGTATGCGAATGGCTAGTTTGACAGAGCAGGAAACTGCTAGAGTATTAGATACAGTCGTTGGACAGGGAATCAACTTTTTCGACCATGCAGATATTTACGGCGGAGGTGAGTCAGAAATTCGCTTTGCTCAGGGGGCAAAATTGGCAGGTATCAAGCGTGAGGACCTGCTTCTCCAGTCCAAATGTGGCATTCGCAAGGGTTATTTTGATTTTTCTAAAGATTACATCTTGGAGTCTGTAGATGGGATTTTGAAGCGCTTGGATACAGATTATTTGGATGTTCTCGCCTTACACCGTCCGGATGCTCTAATGGAAGCAGAGGAAGTGGCAGAGGCCTTTTATCTCTTGAAAAAAGCAGGGAAGGTTCATCATTTCGGCGTCAGCAACCAAAACATTTACCAAATGGAGTTACTTCAATCCTATCTCGATCAACCGCTTGCAGTTAATCAATTGCAGCTCTCTCCTGCTCACACGCCTTTGATTGATGCTGGATTACATGTCAATATGAAAGATGATGCTGCGACTATGCGTGATGGTGGGCTGATTGATTATTGCCAGCTTAAAAAAATCACTATCCAAGCCTGGTCTCCTTTCTTGATTGATTTGCAACGAGGTATTTTTGCCAGTCATCCTGACTATGCTCTTTTAAACCAGACCATTGGGGAAATAGCAGAGCGATACAATGTTTCACATGAAACAATTGTCGTAGCTTGGATTTTGCGCCATCCAGCAAAGATTCAAACCATTGTTGGGTCCATGAATCCAGATCGTTTGACCAAGATTGCACAAGCTAGTCAGATTACCTTGACTCGACCAGAATGGTACGAAATATATAAAAGTGCAGGCAACATCTTGCCCTAGGAGGAAGCTATGCAGTGGGAAATAAAAGCATTTGACCAACTAAGTTTACAGGAACTTTACGGTATATTGACACTGAGAGTTGATGTCTTTGTCGTTGAACAGGCCTGTCCCTATCCTGAAGTTGATGGAAAGGATCCAAACTGTCTTCATCTTTTGGGAACTGATGAAGGAGAGTTAGTGGCTTACTTGAGAATCTTGCCAGCTGGTCTAAGTTATGACGAAGTTTCTATCGGCCGTGTGGTTATCAAGCCAAGTCATCGTGGCAAAGGCTTAGGAAGACCAATGATGGAGCAGGCAATTCGCTATATTACACACGAATGGAAAGAAAGTCAGATTAAAATCGGTGCCCAAGCCCATTTAGAAAAGTTCTATAGTTCGCTAGGTTTTGAGGCGGTTTCAGAAGTCTATCTAGAGGACGATATTCCGCATTTAGATATGCTTTATACTAAACCAGTCGTTTAAGGCTGGTTTTTTAAGCCTGTACTCACAAGTCAAGTTCTATAAGAGATAGTTTTTTGAAGGAATATGACCTGTATTTTGAAAATACAAAGGCTGAGTATCTGAATAAAAAGTCTAAGATAGGAATGCTGGCCGGTGAATACAGTTTCTTAGATTTTTCTCGGCAATTTCCCCCAAAAATCAGCCATTTTATGGTAGAATGAATAGGTATAAAATCAGTAAAAGAGGAAGAAAATGAAACGTTCTATGTACGCTGGACGTGTTCGTAAAGAACATGTCGGACAGGAAATTACTTTGAAAGGTTGGGTTGGCCGTCGTCGTGACTTGGGTGGTCTGATTTTCATTGATTTGCGTGACCGTGAAGGCATTATGCAATTGGTGATTAACCCTGAGTCAGTTGAAGCTGAAGTGATGGCAAAAGCGGAGAGTCTTCGTTCCGAGTTTGTTATCGAAGTAACGGGAACGGTTGTGGAGCGTGAACAAGCCAACGACAACATCCCAACAGGAGCTGTTGAACTGCAAGTAACCAGCTTAACAGTGTTGAACACGGCTAAGACAACTCCGTTTGAAATCAAAGATGGCATTGAAGCCAGCGATGATACCCGTCTTCGTTACCGTTATTTGGATCTTCGCCGTCCAGAAATGCTCAACAACTTCAAATTGCGTGCAGCTGTAACCCACAGCATTCGCAATTATCTGGATGACTTGGAATTTATTGATGTGGAGACGCCAATGTTGACTAAGTCAACACCAGAAGGTGCACGCGACTACTTGGTACCATCTCGTGTGTCAAAAGGTCATTTCTATGCCCTGCCACAAAGTCCACAGATTACTAAGCAGCTTTTGATGAATGCTGGTTTTGACCGTTACTACCAAATCGTTAAGTGTTTCCGTGATGAGGACTTGCGTGGGGACCGTCAACCTGAGTTTACACAGGTGGACTTAGAAACCTCATTCTTGAATGAAGTTGAAATCCAAGACATCGTAGAAGGCTTGATTGCTAAGGTTTTGAAAGATACCAAAGGAATCGATGTGACCTTGCCATTCCCTCGTATGGCCTATGACCATGCTATGAACTTCTATGGTTCAGATAAACCAGATACTCGTTTTGAGATGCTTTTGCAAGACTTGACAGAACTTGTCAAGGAAGTTGATTTCAAAGTCTTCTCAGAAGCACCAGTTGTCAAAGCCATTGTGGTCAAGGGTGCGGCGGATAGCTACTCACGTAAAGACATTGATAAATTAACAGAATACGCCAAACAATTTGGTGCCAAGGGACTTGCTTGGGTTAAAGTAGACAAGGGAGAATTAGCGGGTCCAGTTGCTAAGTTCTTGACAGGTATTACAGATAAGTTGACAGAAAGTTTACAACTTGAGAACAAGGACCTGGTTCTCTTTGTGGCGGATGAATTGGAAGTAGCCAATAATACCTTGGGAGCTTTGCGTAACCGCTTGGCAAAAGAGCAAGGTTTGATTGACGAAAGCAAATTCAACTTCCTCTGGATTGTAGACTGGCCAATGTTTGAGTGGTCGGAAGAGGAAGGTCGCTATATGAGTGCCCACCACCCATTCACTTTGCCGACGGAAGAAACAGCTCATCATTTGGATGGTGATTTGGCGCAAGTGCGTGCAGTTGCCTACGATATTGTTTTGAATGGTTATGAATTGGGTGGCGGTAGCCTTCGTATCAACCAAAAAGACATGCAAGAACGGATGTTCAAGGCTCTTGGTTTCTCACCTGAAGATGCGCATGAGCAGTTTGGTTTCTTGCTTGAAGCTATGGACTACGGCTTCCCACCACACGGTGGATTGGCTATCGGTTTGGACCGCTTTGTCATGTTATTGGCTGGTGAGGATAATATTCGTGAAGTTATCGCCTTTCCGAAGAATAACAAGGCATCTGATCCGATGACACAGGCACCAAGTACGGTTGCATCAGCTCAATTAGAGGAATTGGCTTTAGACATTACACTTGAAAATGAATAAATTTTTCAGAAAACAGCGTGTACGCTTTTTAAGAAAGGCCAGAAAGAATAAGTTTTGGTCGGTCATTTTGGGAATTTCTCGGGAAAAATATGCTGAACGGATATCGGGGTCCATTATTTATGGACTCCTATCTAGTATTGCAGTCAATTTTTTCTTTAGACCAGGGAATGTCTATTCGTCTGGAGTTACTGGTCTTGCACAAATTGTTTCTGCTCTGGCAGCTTCTTACGCTGGTTGGAATGTACCGATTGCGGTGGTCTACTACGGTCTGAACATCCCCTTGCTTATCTTAGCTTGGTATAAAATTGGTTATAAATTTACTATCTTTACCTTTATTACGGTATCCTTCAGTTCTTTCTTTATCCAATTTATGCCGCCAGTTACCCTGACGACGGATCCGTTAGTCAATGCTATTTTCGGTGGTCTCATGCTGGGAACTGGGATTGGCTTTGCGCTTAGGAACAATGTATCCAGTGGTGGTACCGATATTGTCTCTATTATTATTCGCAAGAAGACGGGACGTCAAGTTGGCTCCATTTCCTTGATTGTCAACATTATGATTATGTTGATTGCAGGGATGACCTTTGGCTGGCAATATGCCCTGTATTCAATGGTTGCGCTGTTTATCTCCAGTCGCATGACAGATGCGATTTTCGTGAAACAAAAACGGATGCAGGCCATGATTATTACTAATCATCCTGAACGAGTCATTAAGAAAATCCATAAGAAGCTCAATCGCGGTGTGACCATTATCAACGGTGCTGAGGGTGCTTATAACCATGAGCAAAAGACGATTCTCATTACCATCATCACTCGTGCAGAGTTCAATGATTTCAAGCATATTATGAAAAAGGCAGACCCCGAAGCCTTTGTATCGGTAGCTGACAACGTCAATATTATTGGTCGGTTTGTGGAAAGTGACTGATTGACAAACACTACATGTAGGAGTAAAATAGTATTTACAGTCTACATGTAGTGTTTTTATTATAAAGAGGAAATGTATGAAGAAGAAAATATATTTGGTTTACATTAGTTTGAGTGGCAATACAGAAAGTTTTGTGAAACGCCTAAAGTCCTTTTTCCAATTTCAAACTGACTGGGAGGTTGAACTGGTTCATGTCAAAGATTTGGTCAAGCAGGATATTCCTTTCTATCAGCTAGATGCACCCTTTGTCGCCTTTTTACCAACCTACTTAGAAGGTGGAAATGGAGTGGACAACGGAGATGTGGAAATTCTGACCAATCCTCTCGGAGATTTTATCGCTTTGGGGACCAATGCAGAGCTCTGTCTGGGTGTCGTTGGCTCAGGCAATCGGAATTTCAACAACCAATATTGTCTGACTGCTAAGCAATATGCTGAGCGATTTTATTTTCCTGTTATAGACACCTTTGAACTCAGAGGGATGCAGAATGACATTGAACGCATTGGTCGGAAGATAATGGAATTGATGTAAAGAGCCTCAACTCAGCTTTATGCTGGGTTGTTTTTTTGTCACACAAAAAAACTCACCAGTGTGACCAGTGAGTTTTAAGGAGATTATGAAAAATATTTAGGATTGACTATAGTATACCTCAGACTATATCGTGTTTCATCGGTCTAAAGTCCTATTTGTCTTCTAAAATGC
Organism: Streptococcus sp. 2018162; assembly: GCF_019754175.1. Classification (NCBI taxonomy): domain Bacteria; kingdom Bacillati; phylum Bacillota; class Bacilli; order Lactobacillales; family Streptococcaceae; genus Streptococcus; species Streptococcus sp. 2018162. The sequence goes on from NZ_JAIJZP010000006.1 coordinate 72,407, forward strand.
AAATACTCTGTCCTGCAATTGTGATTTCTTGCTGATCACACTCTTCGACTGGAGGATAGTTGTAGAGAACTGTCTTATTTTTTTCACGTTCATAGGTAAAGTCGCTATCCGCAAAGTTGATGATAAATTGAATGGTCTTTTCTTCACTTGTCACTTGATAGCGAAGAACATATTCAGTTAACCAGTAGAAATCACAAGTTTCTTGGATACTTTCGTAGTTATCCTGGCTGAGTATTGGATTATTTTTGCGGAAGGTAATTAATTCCTGAATGAATTCGATATGTTCCTTATAGCGAATAGCTCGTGTCCAGTCCAGACGGTTGATACGGTCAGGGACATTGTAAGTATTATCTATTTCATCTTTTGTACGGAAAAATTCCTGTCCGCTGTGAATGAAGGCCATACCCTGAGAGATTAAGATGAGCTGGAGCCCAAAACTTGCAGCACGTTTTTGCTGTTGAGGTGTCCAGTTTGGATTCTCAATATGGAAATAGTCAAATGCTGTAGCATTATCATGGCATTCGATGTAGTTAAGGGACTGTTGAGGCGTTAAGAAATGGCTTAATCGGCTACCAGTCAGGAGATGTTGTACCTTTTCGTGCAATTGCTTATCTACTAGACGGTTTGGATTGAGCAAGAGTTTCTTAAAGGTATCACGGTAATCGTCGTTGAAGAAGCTGATTTCAGGTAACTGCTCTGCATTGTACTGATGAGCCAGCTTTTCAAATTCGAGGCCTGTTGCCATTTTCCATCCTTCACCATAGAGGTAGACATTTGGGTAAATGGCAGATAATTCAGTTTGAATCTGGTTGATTGTTTCGCTATCTAAAATACCCATAAGGTCGAAACGGAAGCCATCAAAACCATAGAGTTCTAGCCATTGGCGAAGGGATTGTTTGATGTAGTTGCGGACCATACTGCGCTCGCTGGCAACGTCGTTACCGCAGAATGTCCCGTCTGTTCGCATGCCGTGGTCATCATAGCGATAGAAGTAGCCTGGAACGATGAGCTCAAATGCGTACTTTTCAGCATGATAGACGTGGTTGTAAACAACGTCCATAATAACGGAAATATCTGCATCATGGTAGGCCTGAATAGCTTCTTGTAGCTCTAGAATACGTGCGTAAGGATCATTTGGTTGGCTAGAATAGGAACCTTCTGGCAGATTGTATTGCATAGGGTCGTAGCCCCAGTTGTAAACAGCTTGGGGTTTATTTTCATCCACACTGCCAAAATCATAAACAGGCAATAATTGAATATGGGTAACGCCTAGTTCTCTGATGTAATCCATTCCTAGCTTCATGCCATCCATGGTAGGAGACTCTGTCAATCCGAGAAATTGACTGCGATGCTTGAAACCAGCTTCTTTTTGCCATGAGAAATCACGGACGCTCATTTCATAGATAATGGACTGAGAGATAGGTCGTTGGGTCTTAGCACGACGGATTTTATGAAGTTTATCTGGATTGATAACGTAGCTGTCACCTGAGTTGGCTGTGGAAGACAGGGCGTAGGGATCGTGAACGGAAATCCATTCACCGTTTACTTTGTGGAGATAGTGATAGCTGTGCGCTTCGAGGTCTCCTTCAACAGTAATTTCCCAAACTCCTTTTGCTCCCTTAGTCATTGCATATGGGTTTCCTTCTAGAACAAGAAAAACTTGCTTAGAAATAGGTGCCCATAACTTAAAGGTTGTTGCCTCTGGTCGATAGGTTGCTCCTAAGTCTTGCCCATTGTATGTATAACTTTGTTCAAAAAGTGTAGAGCGAACAATATGACCATAGCCGAGTTCAGCTTTATTACGGTCCTGGTCGTAGATGGTATAGTCCTTGTCCAATGTCAATGCATGGAGGCTGGTTAGATAATAGATAACGAGATTGTCTACTTCTAGACAGGAATGGATAAAAAGTTGAGACGTAGCATCATTTGATTCGAGTGAGAAGCTCATATGTTCGGAGTCGAATCGTTTTTCCATGACCAAGCGAATAGTTGCTACATCATCAAGGAATGCTTGGAATTGTCGTAATGCCATGAGCCAAAAGGCTCCTTTCTAAGTTAGAGTTCGGTAATGGTATGTGGAATGACACGTCGGTAGCAGACTTGCTTGTCTTCCTTGTTGTCATTGATGATTTGGTGTAGAGTGTTGAATGCGACACGTCCTAGTTTAATAGCGTGGACGTCAACGTAGGCTTCAATATCTAGTTTTGGCTTGACGGAGTCGAAAGAAATGATAGGAAGTTTGACTCCGACTTCGTTGAGATATTTGACAACACCTTCGGCAACGGAAGTGTCGGTTGTGACGATTGCATCCAGGTCTTGTTTGAGTAATTTCTTAGAAATTTTATAGGCACTGTCTTCGAGAAGGAAGCCAGACACAAACTTGACCTTGTTTTCATCCAGGGGAATATTGTGCGATTTAAGGGCGTTCTTGTAACCTGTATAACGGTCTTGAGATACGACCAACTCTTTGTTACCAGCGACGAAGGCAATGTTTTTGTAACCTTTATTGATGAAGTAGTTGGTAGCTTCAAAGCCGGCCTGGATATTATCATTATCAACTAGTGATATGAATGGAGAATCCGCCTTACCAAGAATGAGGAAGGGGAATTTGTGTTGGATAGCCAATTGTACCAATGGATCGTCGGGCTTGGAATAGAGGAAGATGAGTCCGTCCACTCGTTTGCCGTAGACCATCTGAGAAATCGCTTCTAGACGTTGTTCTTCATTCTTTCCTGTGGAGATTTGGATGGCATAATTATGATCTGCTGCAACTTGAGAAATTCCTCGTAAGGCAGTAGGGAAGAAGGGGTTTTGATAGAAAACATCCGAGTCATCTGGCAAAACCAGTCCGATAACCTGTGTATAGCTAGAAACTAGGCTTCGAGCGTTGAGGTTTGGATGGTAGTTGAGATCCGCCATGGCTTTCCGCACCAAGTCTTTCGTTTTTTGGCTAATGGCAGAGCTATTTTGAATGACACGAGTAACTGTAGATGGCGAGACACCAGCTAATTTAGCCACATCTTTGATGGTTGCACGCATATAGACCTCCTAAATTTCATCTCTGAATTTTGTTTTGAAAAATACCCATAACAAGCATAGCACAAATAGGATATTTTGTATGGTTAGAAGGGTAGTCACAGGTTGACCAAATAGTCCAATTAGACAGGCTATAAGAGTAGGCAGGCCCAGACAGTTGAGAGCAAAATTATAGCACTCTGCAAATGTTTCAAAATGGAAGAAACGAGACTTTTTAGTCAAAAAGAGGAAGAAGCTGGCTCCTAGTAGGATGAAGAGTAGGTTTGTTGTTAAAATAAAGGTCGAAATAAGAGTGATGGACAGTCCGACAGCTGCTCGGTTGGCTTGATACCATTTTTTAGAGATGGCTGCAGTTAATGTCTCCTTACTAGCAAAATCGTCGGTATTCAAACCTTCATAAGTCAATTCGCTTAGAATATCACTTCCTTTACGAATAGTCAGAGACTGATTGGCGAATTGATAAGTAAAGTCAGAACTAGAGCTAACGGTATCACCAAATGTCACTTGCTCCCAGTTAGTATTTCCAGTATAGGTTAGGTGGTTGTTTTTGATGACTGCATGTTGACGGAGGTCATCTACGACCTGATCTGTCAGAGGTGAATAGATACCTTCTACGAAATTTTCTAAAGGATAGGTTTCGAGATTGACAGTCTGTAGGGAGCTCGGAATGAGCAAGAGCGCCACTAAAAAAAGCGTTGTAAACAACCGTTGCCAAAGGTTCATTAGTCTACGATTGGCAAACATATTTCTTGGAGAGAAGATACTAGAAAAATAGGAAAAAGGATATGGGAGCATTCGTTGGACCTTTCATAAATATCAATGTTTCCCCTGAAAAGGGAAAAGGTGGGACAGGGTTATCCCTTGTCGCCACCGCTTGTTAAACCAGATACAAAGTTCTTTTGTAGGAAGAAGAATAGGATACTGATAGGGAGGGCAATAAGAATAGCACCTGCCGCAAAGTAGGCAATCTTCATATTTTTCACATCACTGATGAAGGTTTGAAGGCCGACAGCTACAGTATAGAATTCTTTTTCACGAAGCAAGAATTTGGATAGGATGTAATCCCCAAAAGGTCCCATGAAGGCCCAGAGCGCTTGTACAGCAATCATTGGACGAACGAGTGGGAGGACGATTTGCCAGAAACGTCTGAAGTGACCAGCGCCGTCTAGTTTTGCAGATTCATCAAGTGAGATTGGCACCGTATCGAAGTAGCCTTTCATGAGCCAAGCGTTCATTGGGATACCACCACCGACATAAAGGAAGATGAGGAACCAGCTTTGGTTGAGCGCATTGAGCATGAGGGCCATAACGAAGAAGGCGGTAAGAGCAGCCATGGTTGGTACCATTTGGATAATCAAGAAGAAAACCAAACTCTGCTTACGAGCGATGAAGTTATAGCGACTATAAGCGTAACCCGCTAGTACCACTATACTTGTTTGAATAACCATTGTCAAGAGAGCAATGATAAGCGTATTGAGGTACCAGGTTCCGTATAGAGTCTCGCTAAAGAGCTTGCTGAAATTGTCTAGTGTAAAGTTGATATTGCTATCCAATTTGAAGGCAACCACGTTACCAGACTTGAAGGCGGACATGATTGTAATCAAGAGAGGATAGATGATGATAACAGACAGAACAATCAGATAGAGATAGGTTAAGGTCTGATTGATTCTACGTCTAAATTTTACAGATACTTTCATCTTATACATCCTCCATTTCAAAAGCATTTAGTTTTTTGAAGGCAATCATGGAAATACTGATGACAATCATTGAGATAATCAATGTAACTGCTGCCGCCATTGAGTATTGAGGTGATGTACCTGTGGTTAATTTATAAATCCATGAAATCAAGATGTCAGTTGAACCTGCTCCACCACCGACGCTACCAGGACCACCATTGTTGAAGAGGTAGATGATAGAGAAGTTGTTGAAGTTGAAGGTGTATTGACTGATTAGTGTTGGAGCTGCTACTGCTAAAATCATCGGAAGGGTTATGTTACGGAATTTTTGAATGGCACTTGCACCATCAATGTAAGCAGCTTCGTACAAGTCGTTTGGAATGGATTGTAAAATACCCAAGGTCAAAACATAGATATAAGGGAAACCAAGCCAAGCCTGCATCATAATGAGAGCAACTTTAGTCCAGAATGGGTCGGTCTTCCAAGGGATAAGGAAATTATCGATGAATGGTAGGAATTTGCTCAAGAATGGCAATACCTGTGTGTTAATAGCACCGACACTATCGTTGAACATGTTACTAAAAGTCAAGATAGTTACGAAGGCAGGAACAGCCCATGGGAGCAAGAAGATAACACCGAAGATACGTTTTCCTTTGATGAATGGTTGATTTGCGATGATGGCTGTCAAGATACCGATAACAATTTGAGCTGTTGAAGCGCAGAGTGCCCAGATAATTGTCCAGCCAAGTACAGAACCAAATGCGGTACGGAATGTGCTTAGTTTCCAGATGTTTGTAAAGTTGGTAATACCAATCCAATCCAATAATGCGCTTGGTGGCAGGTGTTTGAAGTCGTAGTTTGTAAAGGCGATAAACAATGTAACGACAACTGGGAAGATGATAGCAAAGGTCATCGCAATATATGATGGGATAATCAAGAGATATGGGAAACCATTCTCATAGATACCTTTTACCATTTCTTTTAATGTGGTAGCCACTGGCATCCCTGAATTCCATCGTTTCGCGGTATCACGTGCATCTTTTAGGTTGAGTGCATAGAAAGCGAGATAGACAACCGTGATAATCAAATGGAAAGAACCGCGAATCAGCATGAATAGTGAATTATCTTGTCCACGAACACTACCGAGGGTAATCAAGTTGCCTAATTCACCAGCTGCAATAGCAATAAAATAAACAAGGAAGGCAAGGGTAACACCCAAAAAGATGTATCCTTTGGCTTTTTGTTTATTGTAGATTTGTCCGAGACCAGGGATCAGGGACAAAAGGAGTGCCTTACCTGGATTTTGTTTCATAGTCATAGTCTCCTTATATAGCTTCTGAATAGATGGTAGATTTTATCTATTCAGTTTATCGTTAAGTAATAAAGTAGACTGGGAGGAACTCCCAGTCCAACTTTAAACTTGACTAGTTGCTGTGTTTTTGAGCAATTTCGTCTGCAATAGCTTTCACAGCGTCTGTTGCAGCAGTTTTAGCGTCTTTTGCACCACTTGCAGCTTCGAAGAGCATGTTGCCAGCTGGTGTCCAAACTGAACCCATTTCTGAGATGTTTGGCATTGGTTGAGCTGAAGCGAACTGGTTGATAACTGCAGTTGTCAATTCGTCGTTTTTGCTTACAGCATATTCACGAGCTTCAGTGTTAGCTGGAACTTCGTTTGTAGCGTCGTAAAGTGCTTTTTGTTGGTCTGTAGCAGTCAAGAAGTCAACAAATTTTTGAGCCATTTCTTGGTTTTTAGCGCCTGTAGGAACAATCCACGCTTTACCACCACCGAATGCTGAGTAGTTTTTACCGTTTACAAGAGTTGGGATTGTTGCTACACCATAGTTTACACCAGCTTCTTTATATGAAGCTGCTTTCCAAGGTCCTTCGATGATAGCAGCTGCTTTACCGTCTGTAAATTGAGTGTTAATCAAGTTGTTTGCAGCAGTACCGTCTTGAAGACCTTGAGGCCATTTTTCATACCAAGTTTTAGCGTATTCAATCGCTTGGATTGCGCCTTCGTTAGCAAGACCGATGTCTTTTGGATCAGTACCGTTTTCACCAAATACGTAGCCACCGTAACCAGCTAGAAGTCCGTAAGTGTAGTAGAAGTTTGTCCAGTCAGCAAGGAAGGCAGTTGTTTTACCAGCTTCTCCTTCAAAGGCATATTTGCTATCTTTAGCAAGTGTTTCAAGTTCTGCAAATGTCTTAGGAGCTTCAGTCAACAAGTCTTTGTTGTAGTAAAGAACAAGTGTCTCGATAACTGCTGGTGAACCGTAAACTTTACCACCGTTTGTTACAAGAGCTGTTGTTGTCTCATCTGCTTTGCTATCATCTGCAAGTGTCAATTCAGATAATTGACCTTCAGAACCAAGGCTACCTACACGGTCGTATGGTGCCATCATAACGTCTGGAGCTGAACCAGATTGGTTATCCAATGACAAGTTATCCAAACCAGTCAAAGCATCACCAGTTTTAACTGTAACAGTCACACCATTTTCTTTTTCGAAGTCAGCTTTGACGTCGTTGATATAAGATTCATAACCTTGGTCAACGTAGACAGTCAATTCTTTGCTACCTTCAGCAGACTTAGATGCCTCTGTTGATGAACCTGAGTTTGAGCAAGCAGCTAAAACAGCAGTTGATGCAGCAAGAAGAGCAACGCTCTTAAGGAGATTGTGTTTCATTTTCTTCCCTCCGAAGATAAATAGTTTTGTGTGACGTCTGCTTTGCGCAAACGTTTTCCTAAGTTGACTACATTATACACCAGATTGAATCCGTTTGCAAGCGTTTTTATAAAAAAAATTAAAAATTTTTTTGAGTTTTAAAAAACGTAAGAATTTTTTTGTATATATAATGAAAAGAAATATGGAATGGTATAGGAACGAACAGAATTAAAGGAAAATCCCTTGATTTGTTACCGTTTTCAGTATATAATGAAAAAGAGAAAACGTTTGCGTCATGTAAGCGGATTAGATAGGAGAGCTTATGAAAGTAAGACAGAGTGGTGTGCTGATGCACATTTCATCATTACCAGGAAAATATGGAATTGGTTCCATGGGACAATCGGCCTATGAATTTGTTGATTTTTTGGTAAGAACTAAGCAACGCTATTGGCAAATCTTACCTTTGGGAACAACCAGTTATGGAGATTCTCCTTACCAGTCATTTTCAGCTTTTGCAGGGAATACTCATTTTATTGATTTCGATATATTGATTGAGAAAGGCTGGCTGGCAGCAGAGGATTTACAAGGTGTTGATTTTGGGCAGAATCCTACAGAGGTAGATTACGCAGCCATTTTTTATGCTCGCCGTCCATTACTGGAGAAGGCAGTTGCCAACATGAAGGCACAAGGCCTGCCAGAAGATTATTGGATGTTCTTAGGGGAGAATGACTTTTGGATTCATACCTTTGCGGAGTATATGGCTATAAAAGAGCATTTTGATCTCAAACCTTGGACAGAATGGGAAGATCAAGGGGCGCGCTTACGTTACCACGATACCTTGGAATATTATCGTCACTTGTTGGCAGATCGAATCGATTATCACCGTATTACACAATATTTATTCTTTTCACAATGGAAGGCTTTAAAGGCTTACGCCAATGCCAAAGGTGTTGAGTTTGTTGGGGATATGCCGATTTATATCGCGGCTGATTCTGCCGATATGTGGGCTAATCCACATTTCTTTAAAACGGATGAAGAAGGTAAGCCGAGTGTGGTTGCAGGATGCCCACCAGATGCCTTTTCAGAAATTGGTCAGCTTTGGGGCAATCCGATTTATGATTGGGAAGCGATGAAGCATGACGGATTTACTTGGTGGGTTGCTCGTTTACGTGAATCCTTTAAGATATACGATATGGTACGTATCGACCACTTTATCGGCTTTGCCTCCTTCTGGGAAATTCCAGCGGGTGAAGAAACAGCTGTAAATGGCTATCGTGTTGAAGCACCAGGTTTTGAATTATTTGATACAATCAAGCGTGAACTTGGTGATTTAAATATCATAGCTGAGGATTTGGGCTCTGTGACAGATAAGGTCATCCAATTACGTGATACGACAGGTTTTCCTGGTATGAAAGTCCTGCAATTTGCCTTTGACCCTGAGGGCGACAGCATTGAAATGCCACATAACCATCCTAATAATGTGGTGGCATATGCGGGAACCCATGATAATGATACGATTCTTGGCTGGTACGAAAATGAAACAACGAAAGAATCGCGTGCATTCTTAGATAAGTACAGCAATCGTCGTGAGGGCGAAACGGTCAGTCATGCTCTTTTCCGCCTGCTCTTTGGTTCGCCTGCCTTTATGGCGGTGGCTACTATGCAGGACCTACTTGGTTTGGATGGTTCAGCTCGCATGAACTTGCCAAATACACTTGGTGGTAACTGGACTTGGAGAATGACGGCAGATCAATTGACACCAGAGGTTGAAGCGGAATTGCTAGACCTTACAGAAACCTATCGTCGGGTTAATGTGCATTTGGTTGATGAAAAGTCAGAATAAAATGAACTCCTCTAAGCAGCTAACTTAGAGGAGTCTTTGTTATCTCTGTTTACGGACATAGAGCCAGTAGCAAATCCAGTAGTAGATGGTGTAGAGTAGGCAGGCTACGATAGTCCAAATGAAAAATGTATTCAGCACTTTAGCAAGACTTGGCAATAACCAGTTAATCAGTAGAGTAACTACAAAAATAATCACTCCGATATAGGTGGGTAATTTCTTCATGAGTTTTCCTCCTTTGAACTTAGTATAACAAAATTATATTTGTAGTCAAATGAAATATATGATTGACAATACAAAAATATGAGTATAAAATATAGAAAAAAGGAGGCTATTATGAAAAGACCAATTCATTTGTATATTTTTGTTGTGCTGTCATCTATTGCGAGCGTATTGCGTGGCTTTAATATATTTTTTGCGAAGTACGATGAGGCGGTTGTGCGTCAATTGTTGCAGAATTTTAATGTTGAGGGGATTGATGAGGCATATTTTACCTACATGAGAGAATCTATCAATTTCCAGACGAATCTTGTCAATAAGGTATTTGCAGTTGTGCTATTACTTGCTGTGATTGCGACGATTGTACTGCTTTTCCTCAAGAAAAATGAGCAGGCTTCTTATACCTACCTGGGTTATCTTTTTGTAACTCTCCTATTTTCGACCTATGCTTTTATTGGTGAGAAAGGGTTGGGTCAAATTTATACGGATTCAGTTATGCGTCAGTCAGTAGAGGCGCAGGCAATGATGAATTATATTATTCGAGTTGTCCTATTTGCCATCTATTTTGGGGTAACTATTTTCTTCCATCTGCGTAAACCGAAAGAAAAACCGAGCACAGCTATTAATTCGACAGATATTTAATGAAAAAGCACAGTCTAAAAAGATTGTGCTTTTAAATTTTGCCTTTTTTATGATTAGGAGATGGCGATGTAGCGTCGAGCACCTGAGTAACTGATATAGCTAATCCATGTGCGACCTTCGGCAGTAATAACTTTATCATAGCGAACGACTGAGCCGGCTCCGTAGAAGGTGATTTCAGGACTGGACAGACTTGGATTGTTGCGGACACTAGAGTAGGACTGGATGGTGTAGCTACCTGACGCTGGTAGGCTGTTGTTTGTAGATGGAGTAATGGTAGGCTGGATGGCGATATAGCGCCGAGCTCCAGAATAGCTGATATAGCTAATCCATCGTTGTCCGTCGGCTTCAAGAACCTTGTCGTAGCGGACGCTTTCGCCAGCATAATAGTAATCGAGGGTAGGGCTAGATAGACTAGCTTGAGATTTGATGGCCAGTTGGCTGGTAAAAGTATAGGTGCCGCTTGGGGCTAAGGCGGGTTGAGAGTTGGTTGTTCCCGCTCCGAGGTCTTTAAAATGAATGTAGCCGCTAACGGCATTTTTGGGGATAACTCGCCTTCCGTAGGTATAGCGAACACCGTAGTTGTATTCCTCGATCTCTACGGTATCTCCATTTACTGCAGAAACCCATGCGACATGCATGGGAGTTTCCCACCAGGCAACGGCGCCGACAGCAGGTGTCATGTTAACTTGATAACCTTCTTGTTTGGCACGATGGCCCCAAACATTGGCATCACCATAGGCAGGTGGCAATGTAAAACCGTTAACAGTGCTAAGTCGAAAGGCTACAAAGGAGGTGCACTGGCGTGTGTAGAGTCTCCATGGATCGACTGCATCAACTGCTGTGTAGGGATAGTCATCTCCTCGTGCATTGGCTGAGGCTGAAGGTGGGGATTGTAAATTGATACCGACAATGAAAATGGCGGCTAGAAGCTGACAGGCGATTCCTTTTCTTTTCAAGAATGTTTTCATTATTTCTCCTTGTGTAGTAGATGTAGAGGCATCACGTGTACCTCCCATCTATATATTCGTAATTGAAATGAATCTTTTTGATTTTCATTTGGCATAAGGAGTTGTTGTGATAAGGAATCGGAAACGATAGTAGGCAATGTGGTAGAAAAAAGCCTCGGCTGATGGCCGAAGGCTTTGATTACATTTTTTCAGGTGCTTTTACGCCGAGAAGACGTAGAGCTTCTTTGAGGACAAGTCCTGTCGCGTAGGCAAGTGCTAGACGGCTGTCACGCTCTGGGCTTTCATCCAAGATACGAGTGTGTGCGTAGTACTTGTTGAAGGCTTGCGCCAGGTTGATAGCATATTTAGCGATGAGAGATGGGTCAAATTTGTCACCGGCACGTTCTACAACGTTTGAGAAGTTTTGGATGTGCTTGATGATTTCCCAGCTTTCTGCGTCAGCTAGTTTGTAGTCATTTTCTGCGCTTGGTACAAAGTTGGCTTTGCGCAGGATAGACTGGATGCGGGCGTATGCGTATTGTACGTAAGGACCTGTTTCGCCCTCGAAGGAAACCATAGCTTCTAGGTCGAAGTCGTAGCCGTTGTCACGGTCGGTTTTGAGGTCGTAGAACTTAACAGCGCCTACACCAACTGCGTGTGCCACTTCTTCCTTGTTTTCAAGGTCAGGGTTTTTAGCTTCGATTTGAGTAAGGGCGCGTGAAATAGCTTCATCTAGAGTTGGCTCGAGTAGGATAATATTTCCTTTACGAGTAGAGAGTTTTTTCTTATCCTTGGTAACCAGACCGAAGGTGATATGGGTCATATCGTCGCTCCAGTCGAAATCCATTTCTTTCAAGACAGCCTTGAGCTGTTTGAAGTGGTTGATTTGCTCCTGACCAACGACATAGATGCTTTTCACAAAGTCGTAAGTGCGTTTGCGGTACATAGCTGTTGCCATGTCACGTGTGATGTAAAGTGTTGCACCGTCTGTTTTCATGATGAGGGCTGGTGGAAGATTGTAGCTTTCGAGGTCAACGATTCTCGCACCTTTAGATTCTTGAAGAAGTCCTTTTTCTTCTAAGATTTGGATGCCTTCGTCCATCTTATCGTTGTAGAAAGCTTCGCCATTATAGCTGTCGAACGTTACATCGAGTTTGTCGTAAATGCGGTTGAATTCGACCAAGCTTTCATCACGGAACCATTGCCATAGCTCGTGAGCTTCTGGATCGCCATCTTCCAATTTTTTGAACCATTGACGAGCTTCTTCGTCCAACTCAGGCTTTTCTTCCGCTTCAGCGTTGATACGCACATAGAGTTTGAGGAGTTCTGAAATTGGGTCTGCTTCGACCGCAGCCTTGTCCCCCCAAAGTTTGTAGGCAACAATCAACATACCGAACTGTTTACCCCAGTCACCCAAGTGGTTGATGCGGATTGGGTTGTAGCCAAGCTTTTCGTGGATATTGGCAAGGGCATCGCCGATAACGGTTGAACGCAAATGTCCAACTGAGAAAGGTTTAGCAATGTTGGGACTAGACATGTCGATGGTAACATTGCGTCCCTGACCGATGTTGAGTTGACCGTATTGGTCTTTCTGCGTAATGACATCTGTCAAGACTTGGTGGGAGATAGCAGCCTTGTCCAAGAAGAAGTTGACGTAAGGACCAGTTGCAACAACGTTCTCAAAGCCAGTTGTATCGAGTTTTTCAACGATGTCCGCTGCGATAGCCTGTGGAGCCTTGCGTTCCACTTTAGCAAGTGAGAAGGCTGGGAAGGCAATATCGCCCATTTCTGATGATTTTGGTTTTTCTAGCAGATTGTAGATAGCTTCCACTTCCAAACTCGGAAGGATGGCAGCCAATCTTTCTGCAATCACTTGTTTTTGATTCATATAGGATTTCCTCCAAAGTTATTGATTCTATTTTAACACATTTCTAGGCTAATAGCGGGGAAAAGTGTTATAATATTTCTATAAATATACATTTTGAGGTAAAATGATGAATAAAGCAGGACGACATGATTTAATAAAGGCCATGATTCGTCAAGAAAAAATAGGGCGACAAACGGATATTCAGCAAGGTTTAGAGGCTCGAGGGGTAGTGGTAACCCAGACAACCTTGTCTCGTGATTTACGTGAGTTGGGAGTGATAAAAATTCATGAAAATGGGCGTTCATTTTATTCCTTAGCTATCGAAGAAGAGCGCGTGAATTTTATCCAATTATTGGCACAATATGCGTATAAAGTAGATAGGGCTAGTTTTATTCTGGTCCTTCATTCAGAGCTGGGAGAAGCGGCCTTGATGGCCAATATCATTGATGCAGAAAAGCCAGAGACTATTTTGGGAACGCTGGCGGGAGCTAATACACTTTTAGTTATTTGTCGAGATGATGTAGCGGCTCAGCAAGTTGAAGCGGAGATTAACTACTATTTGAATTAGAACAGGGAGAGATGATGGCAACAGAAAAAATTTCTCCGGGAATGCAGCAGTATCTGGATATAAAAGCACAGTATCCAGATGCTTTTTTGCTTTTCCGTATGGGAGACTTTTATGAGTTATTTTATGAAGATGCGGTGGAAGCGGCACAGATTTTGGAATTGTCCTTGACCAGTCGGAATAAGAATGCGGAGAATCCGATTCCTATGGCGGGGGTACCGTATCATGCGGCACAACAGTATATCGACACACTTGTTGAATTAGGGCATAAGGTCGCTATTGCTGAGCAGATGGAAGATCCTAAGCAGGCAGTCGGCGTGGTCAAGCGGGAAGTAGTGCAGGTCATTACTCCTGGTACGGTAACAGACTCGTCCAAAATGGGAGCAGATAGTAACTATTTGGTTGCGATTGACCGTCAGGGAGTGCAGTTCGCACTTTCTTATATGGATGTGTCAACAGGTCAGTTTTTTGTGACTAGTTTGGATGATTTTACCAGTCTTTGCGGTGAAATCCGCAATTTACGGGCACGTGAATTGGTCATCGGCTATGCTCTGTCGGAGGAAGAGGAGCAGGTTTTCTCGAATCAGATGAACTTGTTGCTCTCTTTTGAAGATGAGGTGACGGAGGATGTTCAGCTGATTGACAACTCGCTGACGGACTTGGAAAAGGCTGCGGCGGGTAAACTCCTCAGCTACCTTCATCGGACTCAGATGCGAGATCTGAGCCACTTGCAGAAGGTGGTCCATTATGAAATCAAGGACTATCTGCAAATGGACTATGCAACCAAGTCTAGTCTGGACCTGCTTGAAAACGGTCGGACAGGCAAGAAGCATGGTAGTTTGTACTGGTTGCTAGACGAAACCAAGACAGCCATGGGTATGCGACTATTGCGGACATGGATTGATCGTCCCTTGATTGACCTTAAGCGGATTGAGAATCGTCAGGCTGTCGTTCAGGTTTTTCTGGATTACTTCTTTGAACGGAGTGACTTGGTCGAGGCTTTAAAAGGTGTCTATGACATCGAACGTTTGGCCAGTCGGGTGTCTTTTGGAAAAACCATGCCCAAGGATCTCTTGCAGCTCTCCCAGACTTTGGGAAATATCCCAGCAATCAAGAATATCTTGCAACAAATCAATGAGCCTGCTCTAGGCAATCTGGTAGCTGGATTGGACCCAATTCCAGAACTGCATGCTCTCATCAGCTCTGCTATTGACCCAGAAGCCCAAGGGACCATCACAGATGGAAACATCATCCGTACGGGCTTTGACGAAACGCTGGATCAGTATCGTCTGGTCATGCGTGAGGGAGCGGGTTGGATTGCGGAGATTGAGTCCAAGGAGCGTGAAGCATCTGGTATCAATAATCTCAAGATTGATTACAACAAAAAAGACGGCTACTATTTCCATGTGACCAATTCCAATCTGGGCAATGTGCCGGACCATTTTTTCCGTAAGGCGACCTTGAAAAACTCGGAGCGCTATGGAACGGAAGAGTTGGCTAAGATCGAAGGGCAGATGTTGGAGGCGCGTGATAAGTCTGCTAATTTGGAATACGAGATTTTCATGCGGATTCGCCAAGAGGTTGAGAAGTATATCGGTCGCTTGCAGAAGTTAGCTCGGACCATTGCAACCATCGATGTTTTGCAGGCCTTTGCAGTTGTGGCGGAGCAGCAACATTTGGTTTGTCCACGCTTTACAGATCAAAGAGAAGTGACCATTGACCGTGGTCGTCATGCGGTGGTGGAGAAAGTCATGGGCAAGCAGACCTACATTCCCAACTCTATTCACCTGAATACCGATACGCATATGCAACTGATTACAGGTCCAAACATGAGTGGTAAGTCTACCTATATGCGGCAGTTGGCGGTTATCGTCATCATGGCGCAGATGGGTTCTTATGTGCCTGCTGATCAGGCTGCATTGCCGATTTTCGATGCTATTTTTACCCGTATTGGGGCGGCAGACGACTTGGTTAGCGGTCAATCGACCTTCATGGTCGAAATGATGGAGGCCAATAAGGCGGTCCGTCTGGCGACAGATCGTTCGCTCATCCTCTTCGATGAACTTGGACGGGGAACGGCTACCTATGACGGTATGGCCCTGGCCCAGTCTATCATCGAGTACATCCACGACAAGATTGGTGCCAAGACTCTCTTTGCCACCCACTACCATGAGTTGACAGACCTTAGCCAGACCTTGGAACACTTAGAGAATGTCCATGTATCGACCTTGGAGAAGGACGGACAAGTCACCTTCCTCCACAAGATTGCCCAAGGTCCAGCTGACAAGTCCTACGGGATTCATGTGGCTAAGATTGCGGGAATGCCAGAGGAGCTATTGGAGCGGGCGGATAGGATTTTACAGACACTTGAAAACCAAGCACCTACTGCACCAACTCACCCAGCTCCGTCAGTTGTGGAAGAGCCGTCTGGTCAAATCGACCTCTTCGCAGACACGCCTTCTCACCCAGTCCTCGATGAACTGGCAAAACTGGACATCTACAATATGACCCCAATGGAAGTCATGATGAGGGTGGCAGAATTGAAGAAGAAACTATAAGACAATGAAAGTCAGGACAGCTGTTCTGGCTTTTTTGCCGTTTGGTCTCTCGGAACCATTATTTCTCTCATAACCTCTGCTATTGTCGGTCAAGGAACTTATCTACCTCTTCTGGCTGATCTTTGTCTTGGTCTACGCTTCTCTCTTTTTCCTAAACTATCGGAAAATGGAGCGGCAGATTCAGGACATCAACGGTCGTTTGTAGTATAATAGCACTATCATTTAATTGGAGTGTCTTATGAAAATTATTTTGACGATTGTCTATAGTTTGGGGGTAGTGTGGAATACTCTCTATATTGCCTACAATGTCGGTAAACTTCCTTTGTTAAATTTGCTTTGGCCTGCTGTGATTTTAGTGGCCTGTGCTATTAACCTGTACTTTTTATGGACTAGAAAACAAGAGTCAGAATAGGCTCTTTTTTTGATCCATAAATATTTTTTATGGCTGGCTATAAATAATTTAAAATATACAAAAAAGAGAGGGCATGATAAGATAGTGTCTATACATTACGAAAGGAGGGCAGGATGGGGAAACCGATTATTGGCATCACCAGTAATGAAAAGCCTGTCGCAGAGGGGATTCCGATTATGAAGTTATCGGTGTCTCGTAACTTTGCAGATGGAATCAAGCGAGCGGGGGGCCTTCCTTTTTATATCCCCTTGTCTGGTGAAACGGATGTTGTTGACTATGTGTCGGCGATTGATAAGTTATTACTGACGGGTGGTCAACATGTATTACCTCAGTTTTACGGTCAAGAAAAACTCATCGAAAGCGATGACTATTTCAAGGAACGTGACGAATTTGAACTGAAATTGGTCCACGAAGCCTTGAGACAGGAAAAACCGATTTTGGGGATTTGCAGGGGGATGCAGCTTTTCAATGTTGCACGTGGAGGAACTCTCAAACAAGCGGTAGAGGGGCATCGGTCCATGCCTTTTGATCTGATTCACCAGGTGGAATGTAAAGAGGCAACGCCTCTGGCTAGTATTTTTGGTCAGAGAGTAGCTGTTAATTCGATTCACAGCCAGGCGATAGAGAATCTGGGTCAGGGGCTAGAAGCGATTGCGCATTCTGTGGATGATGGTATTATTGAGGCTGTCCGATCAATGGATGAGACACGTTTTCTGGGTGTCCAGTGGCATCCGGAACTTCTGATTGATCAAAGTGGCGGTAATCAGAAGCTATTTGATTATTTTGTGCAGACCTTGTAGGTCTGACTTGCTTATACAAAAGGAGAATTACTATGAAATTAAGAACGATTCTATCACTGGCTGGTATCACAGCTCTTGCGACAGTTGCTTTGGCAGCTTGCTCGTCTACCTCAAACTCATCAAACACTAGCTCTTCAGAAGCGGATAAAAAAGAAATCATCGTAATGGGAACTGTTGGGACTACCAAACCTTTTTCTTATCGAGATGAGAATGGAGAGTTGACAGGGTTTGATATTGAATTGGCTCGAGCTATCTTTGATGGTTCTGACCAGTATGAATTGACCTTTGAAACAACAGATGGTAGCGGTCAATTCCCTGGCTTGGATTCAGGACGCTTTGATTTGTTAGGGAATAATACTTCCTATACAAAAGAGCGTGGTGAAAAATACCTCTATTCTTATCCAACGGCCTCTACACCGTCCGTTTTAGCTGTGCCAAAAGATACGGATATTCAGTCTTATAATGATATTGGTGGTCATTCTACACAGGTAGTTACAGGGACAACAACAGCTGCTCAGCTAGAGGAATACAATACTCAGCATACGGATAAACCAGTCGACATCAACTATACTGGCGAAAATATCACACAGATTTTGACCAATATAAATGATGGCAAGTATGATTTTAAAATTTTTGATGCCCCTACGGTTAATGCTATTATTGCAGATCAAAATTTGACAAATCTTAAAACAATCGAGCTTGAAGCAGCAGAAAAACCGTTTATTTACTATGTATTTTCTTCGGACAATACGGCTCTACAAAGCTTTGTCAACGACCGTATCAAGGCTTTGAACGAAGATGGGACTATTGCAAAATTGACAGAGCAATTCTTCGGAAAAGACTATGCTCCAACGGCGGAGGAACTAGCTGTTCCTAATGAATAGGAGTCGATAGTATTGTGACAGGAGGGAGCAGTCCAAGTGGGCTGTTTCTTTTTCATTGTCTTTTTATAATCATTAAGATTACTTATCACAGCCATAAAATATATATAAGGTTGATGTGGGTGGTTACATGATAAAATAGAGTATACGGCAGAAAATCTGTCATTTTTAAATGTTTGGAGAAGAGTATGATTGGTGTATTAGGAATAACAGGACCGGCATGGTATCAAGGTTTTTTAGAGTGGTTACCGGATGGTAAGCTATTTAGTATTAGGGCTGTTTTTGATGCCCTACCATCCATTATTGAACGTTTACCGATTACGATTGGCTTGACGCTCGCTGGTGCTTTTTTTGGTTTGATATTGGGCTTGGTTTTTGCTATTGTAAAGATTAATCGTGTGCGATTCTTATATCCCGTTCAGGCAGTTTTTGTTAGTTTTTTGCGAGGCACTCCTATCTTGGTGCAGCTGATGTTGACCTACTATGGAATTCCATTGGTTCTCAGAGGTCTCAATCAGGAATATGGTCTTGATTGGAATATCAATGCTATTCCTGCAGCTGTCTTTGCGATTACAGCCTTTGCATTTAATGAGGCAGCCTATATGAGTGAGTCTATTCGTGCTGCGATTCAGGCTGTTAGTCCAGGGGAGATTGAGGCAGCTCGTTCCTTAGGTATGACTTCTGGCCAGGTTTATCGTCGGATCATCATTCCTAATGCGGCTGTGATTGCAACTCCGTCGTTGATTAACACCTTGATTGGTCTGACTAAAGGAACTTCCCTAGCCTTTAGTGCGGGTATCGTTGAGGTCTATGCACAGGCACAGATTCAAGGTGGGGCAGACTATCGCTACTTTGAGCGGTACATTTCTGTCTCTTTGGTCTACTGGGCGCTCTCTGTTCTGATTGAGTCTTTCGGCCGTTTCCTTGAAAATAAAATGGCTATTCAGGCCCCTGAATCAGTAGATATTTCTGGAGTTGGAGGTGATCGCTAATGATTAAAATTCGCAATTTAGTCAAGGAATTTTCAGGACAAAAAGTACTAGATGGAATCGATATGGACATTGAAAAAGGGCAGGTTATTGCCCTTGTTGGACCATCTGGAGCAGGAAAATCAACAATTTTGCGTAGTCTGAACTATCTGGAGCAGGCAGATGCGGGGAGTATCGAAATTGATGGTTTTACAGTTGATTTTACCAATATTTCAAAAGAGGAGATATTGACCTTACGCCGCAAACTGGCTATGGTCTTTCAGCAGTTTAATCTGTTTGAACGAAAGACAGCTCTTGATAACGTCAAGGAAGGGCTTAAAATTGTCAAGCGGATGGATGATGCCTCTGCAACCGCCCTTGCCAAAGAAGAATTGAGAAAGGTCGGTCTGTCAGAACGTGAGAACCATTATCCAAGACATCTGTCAGGTGGTCAAAAGCAACGTGTGGCTCTTGCACGTGCTCTTGCCATGCAACCAGACATTTTGCTACTAGATGAGCCGACTTCGGCGCTTGATCCAGAGTTGGTTGGAGAAGTAGAACGTTCCATTGCCGATGCAGCTAAGACAGGACAAACGATGATTTTAGTTAGTCATGACATGAATTTCATTTACCAAGTGGCGGATAAGGTATTATTTCTAGAAAACGGTCGTATCCTGGAGCAGGGGACACCTGAGGAGCTTTTCCATCATCCTAAAGAAGAACGGACTAGAGAATTTTTCGCCTCTTATTCAAATCCTCAATTTTAAGGAGGTATGTGGTGACCAGCCCTAGCCTATTTTCAATACATAGAGCCAGCCCTGTTAGAGGGCTGTTTTTAGGTTTTCTGATAGAGAAGTTATATCTTTACCCCAATCTATTTTCATATTTCAATCTAATAATTCATCCTTGTCAAGTGGTGAAATTGAGCACAGTTGTTTTCCAATTGATAGAATTTTTGAGACCTATATATAGTGCATATATAGGTTGTTTAATATTTTTTTACACAAGATATTGATTTTTATTTTGTGAAGTGCTACACTAATAGAAGTGAAGAATTTTGGAGGTTTGTCAGATGAATGTGCAAGAAAATGTCTTACCGAGTATAGAATTATTGGTTTTGAAACGTGATGGACGGACAGTATCCTTTGATCAGGATAAGATTTTTTCTGCTCTTCGGCGGGCGAACCAAGAATTAGAACATCCTGTTTCAGAGGCAGGGTTAAAAATTGTATTAGAAGCTGTTTTGGCTGAAATTGGTCGCCGATTTGAGAAAGATGTTCAAATTTACGAAATTCAAACGGTCGTTGAACAGGAATTGCTAAAGGCTCATTTATATGATTTGGCGGAGCTTTATATTCAATACCGAACACGCCGTGATTTTCGCCGTCATCAGGCTACCGATATTAATTTTGAGATTCATAAGTTGTTGAGCAAGGACCAGTCTGTGGTCAATGAAAATGCCAATAAGGATGCGGATGTGTTCAATACCCAACGGGACCTGACAGCAGGTATTGTCGGCAAGTCTATCGGTCTCAAATTATTGCCAGCTCATGTGGCTAATGCCCATCAAAAAGGCGACATCCACTACCACGATTTGGATTACAGCCCTTATACACCAATGACCAACTGTTGTTTGATTGATTTCAAAGGAATGTTGGCACAGGGCTTCAAGATAGGAAATGCGGATGTAGAAAGTCCGAAGTCTATCCAAACAGCTACGGCTCAGATTTCACAAATCATTGCTAATGTGGCTTCTAGTCAATATGGTGGTTGCTCAGCTGACCGTATCGATGAAGTTTTGGCGCCCTATGCGGAACTCAATTACCAAAAGCATTTGAAAGACGCCAAGGATTGGGTGTTAGCAGACAAGCAAGAAGAATATGCGCGTGCTAAAACGCAAAAAGACATCTATGACGCTATGCAGTCTTTGGAGTATGAAATCAATACCCTTTTTACTTCCAATGGACAAACACCCTTTACCTCACTCGGTTTCGGGCTAGGGACATCGTGGTTTGAGAGAGAAATTCAAAAAGCGATTTTGAACATTCGTATCAAAGGTCTGGGGCGCGAAGGTCGGACAGCTATCTTTCCTAAGTTGATTTTCACAGTTAAGCGTGGCTTGAACTTGGAGCCAGATTCTCCAAACTATGACATCAAGCAATTGGCGATTGAATGTGCGACCAAGCGTATGTATCCAGATATGCTTTCTTATGACAAGATTGTTGAGTTGACAGGTTCCTTCAAGGTGCCAATGGGCTGCCGTTCTTTCCTTCAAGGTTGGAAGGATGAAAATGGCCAGGATGTGACATCTGGTCGTATGAACCTAGGTGTCGTAACCGTCAATTTGCCACGGATTGCCATGGAGTCTGCTGGAGACATGGATAAGTTCTGGGAAATTTTTGCAGAACGCATGGCCATTGCCAAGGATGCTCTGGTCTATCGTGTGGAACGAGTGAAGGAGGCAACCCCGGCCAATGCTCCAATTCTCTATCAATATGGGGCATTCGGCAAACGCTTGGCTAAGACAGACGCAGTAGATGAAGTCTTTAAAAATCGTCGAGCAACCGTATCTTTGGGCTACATTGGTTTGTATGAAGTCGCAACAGTATTCTATGGTGGCGAATGGGAGACCAACCCAGAGGCAAAAGATTTCACGGTGGATATTATCAAGAAAATGAAAAACTTGGTTGAAGATTGGTCGGATGAATATGGTTATCATTTCTCAGTATATTCGACACCATCTGAAAGCCTGACAGACCGTTTCTGCCGTATGGATACAGAGAAATTTGGCATTGTTAAGGACATTACGGATAAAGAATATTACACTAACAGTTTCCATTATGATGTACGCAAAAATCCAACACCATTTGAAAAACTGGACTTTGAGAAAATTTATCCTGCTGTAGGTGCCAGCGGTGGCTTTATCCATTACTGTGAATACCCTGTGCTGCAACAAAATCCAAAGGCCTTGGAAGCTGTTTGGGACTATGCCTATGACCGTGTAGGTTACTTGGGGACCAATACTCCGATTGACCATTGTTACGCTTGCGATTTTGAGGGCGATTTTGAGCCTACGGAGCGTGGCTTCAAGTGTCCAAGTTGCGGAAATAGTGATCCTAAATTGGTAGATGTTGTTAAACGAACTTGTGGTTATCTAGGCAATCCACAAGCCCGTCCGATGGTAAAAGGTCGTCACAAGGAAATTTCGGCGCGTGTGAAACACATGAATGGGTCGAGCTTATAAGTAATAAACAGACTATGTAGAGCTTCCACAGTTCCAGTTAGCTGTGGAAGTTTATTATAAACGAACAAGAGATAAAAAAAGAGGAGAAAACAATGGGAAAATATCAATTAGACGATAAGGGGAAGGCCCTGGTGGCACGTTATCATGAGAAGAATTCCAATGTGAAGCAGGATAAAAAAGCGCGTGTGCAGGAATTGCTCAAACAAGCAAAAAACAAGAAAAAATAGCATGGACTATACAGATATTAGTATTCTCCATACCAATGATATGCATTCCTACATGGAGAATTTTCCCAAGAAGGCACAGCTGATTGCGAACATTCGGGATGGTAATGAGAAAAAGGGGATTCTGACCTACAGACAGGTCTCCACCCTCAGATGTGGGGCATTGTCCTAGGCGGTGAGGGTTTTCTGGTCAATGGCAGAGCAGTCGAGCTAGACAAGGTTTATCAGATTGTGACCAACTCTTTTGTCTGGAGCGGCAAGGACAACTATGATGATTTCCACAAGGCAGAAATTGTGCAGGACTTGGGACTGGATATTGACATCATCAGCGAATTTTTCAAGAGACAATACGGAGGCTAGAATGGAACTAAGAAGACCAACTGTGGCGGATAAGGAAACGATTTTGGATATGTTGGCCGAGTTTGAAGCAGCAGGCTCTGCTATGGACGGGGGCTTTATTTCCAAAGATGTGGACTTTGAAGACTGGATTTTGAGAAACCAAGATTATGAGGCAGGTCTCAATCTACCAGACGGTTTTGTTCCTTCCATTCAATATGTATCATTTGACCAAACAGGTCGAGCCCTTGGTTTTCTCAGTCTACGCCTACGGCTCAACGATTTCCTGCTCAATAAAGGCGGTCACATCGGATATTCAATTCGCCCGACCGAGCGTGGGAAGGGTTACGCCAAGGAGCAACTGCGACTTGGTTTGCAGGAAGCCGCAACCAAAAATATTTCCAAGGTCCTTGTGACCTGCTCGGCAGACAATCAAGCCAGTCGCCGCACGATTGTGGCTTGTGGTGGCGTTTTGGAAGATGTTCGAGACGGGGTAGAAAGATACTGGATTGAGGATTAATGGGAGTGACAAACTACTGAATCAAAACAGGAAAGGAATTGAGATTGGTTCTGCACTAGGCTTGCTGGGATCAATCCGAGCTAAAGCATTGGAAGTACCATTTATGGATAAAAACAGTCTGTGTACTGGTAAAACGGAATTCATCCAAACGATCAGATTTCATTTGCTTATGCTCAGGTATTTGAAATGAATAATCCTAAACCACAAGAATGGAAGAGCGAGGAACTTAGTCAAGGGCGAATAATGGACTACAAAGCCTTTAACTTTGTGGATGGAGAAGGAGTCCGTTGCTCTCTATATGTTAGTGGCTGTCTGTTTCACTGCGAGGGCTGCTACAATGTTGCAACCTGGTCTTTTAAAGCTGGGATTCCCTATACCAAGGAGCTTGAAGACCGCATTTTAGCAGACTTGGCCCAGCCCTATGTGCAGGGCCTAACCCTCTTGGGTGGCGAGCCTTTTCTGAACACGGGCACGGTCCTCCCACTCGTAAAGCGAATTCGTAAAGAACTGCCAGAAAAGGATATTTGGTCTTGGACAGGCTACACATGGGAAGAAATGATGTTAGAAACTCCGGATAAGTTAGAGTTACTATCCTATTTAGATATTCTAGTTGACGGCCGTTATGACAAAAACAAACGCAACCTCATGTTGCAATTTAGAGGGTCGTCCAACCAACGCATCATTGATGTACAGAAATCATTGCAGGAAAAACGAGTTGTCCTGTGGGATAAGTTAAAAAAATAGCCCTTCACAATGTGAAAGGGTTCTTTTTGACCAAATTTTGACCAAATTCTCTCTAAAAACGAGAAAAAGCCTTGATAAAACAAGACTTTCCTCATATCAACCAATCCTCCCTGTAGGGATCGAACCTACGACCCACGGATTAAGAGTCCGCTGCTCTGCCAGCTGAGCTAAGGAAGGTAAAAAATAAAAATGCTGTATTGGTACCGGTTATCCATGGATTGTATTGATCCCGCACGCTAAAAGCAGGTGGGTGACGCGTTTCTAACTTAGTTGCTTCTGGGTGTGCCAGCTTGCATACTGTCAGAGGATCTTTGTCTCCCTAGTAATACAAAAATAGTCGGTCAACACATAGGTATGAATTCGTATACCACAGCAGTTCTTATTTATGATTTAATAATACCACTTTTTTTTGAAAAATCAAGAGAAAAATGGCAAAAATGTAAGCGGTGTCAAAGGGTGTGTGCCAAAAAACCAGTTCTATCAAGGATTTTGGCGTCTATTTTTTTTCAAATTTTTTATCTTTTCTTGGGTCATACCTAAGGCACGCTCGTATTTACCGGTGTCGTTGGCGGTGAAGTAGTCCGCATTCAGTAACTTATCGGGCAGGTATTGCTGGTCCACCCATTTTTCAGGATAGGCATGCGGATACTGGTAGCCAATGGCATTTCCCAGCTCCTTGCTGCCAGCATAGTGGCCATCCCGCAGGTGATTTGGGATAGGTAGATGACCGTTTTTCCGCAAATCAGCCAGAGCTGCATCCATGGCCTGATAGGCAGAATTGGACTTGGGAGAAAGAGCCAAATCGACTACCACATTGGCAATCAAAATCCGTGCTTCTGGAAAGCCGATTTTCTGGGCAGCTTCAAGGGCTGTCACCGTATGAATCTGAGCCTCTGGATTGGCCAAGCCGATGTCTTCGTAGGCAATGACCGTCAAGCGACGAGCCAGACTAGGCAGGTCTTCGGCCTCAATCAAACGGGCGGCGTAGTGGAGGCTGGCATTGACATCGCTGCCCCGAATGGATTTTTGTAGGGCTGAGAGGATGTCGTAGTGGGCATCGCCGTTCTTGTCCATGCTGATGTAGGACTTTTGCAGGCTATTTTCCACGGCGTCCAGATCGATGTGGCGACTACCGTCATCGCTTTCCTTGGTCGAAAGCACAGCCAGTTCTAGCGAATTGTAAGCAGCACGAAGGTCACCGTTGGTAGCATTAGCTAGGAAGTCCAGAGCCTCAGGCTCAATGGTGACAGGGAAATCAAAACCACGCTTGCTGTCTGTCAGAGCCAGTTCCAAGGCTTGTTGGATGTGGCTGGTTTGCAAAGGCTGCAATTCAAAAATCTGCACCCGACTGCGAATGGCAGGTAAAATTGAGAAGAAGGGATTTTCAGTCGTTGCCCCAATCATGATGATATTACCATTTTCCAAAAGAGGAAGTAGAAAGTCTTGCTTGGTCTTGTTGAGACGGTGGATTTCATCGAGCATGAGGACCAGGCCACCAGAAAACTTGGCCTCTTCAGCGATTTCCTGCAGGCGTTTTTGGTTGTCCGTCGTGGCATTAAAGGTCCGAAAGGCATACTTGGTCGTGCCAGCAATGGCAGACGCAATCGAGGTCTTGCCAATCCCCGGCGGACCGTAGAGAATCATGGACGACAGCATATTGGCATCAATCATGCGACGGATAATCTTTCCAGGACCGACCAGGTGTTCCTGACCGATGACGTCATCAATGGATTTTGGCCGCATACGAAGGGCGAGATTGGCTGGCATAGGCTTCCTTTCGTTTCTTTTGTTAGCTGAATATGGTACACTTATTATAACACAAAATCGAAAGAGGACTGACATGGCAAAACATGGCTTTTTAGATGTGCTGGAAGCGGCACTGGACAAACATTTTACCTACGATTACGAGCTCAACTGGGACAAGAAAAACCACGCAGTTGAGCTGGCTTTTATCTTGGAAGCACAAAATGCGGCTGGGGTTGAAACGGTGGATGACGAAGGCAATGCCTCTGCGGAGGATATTTTCCTAGAGGAGTATGTCCTTTTCTACAACCAGGACAAGTCCCGCTTTGACGAGGAAGACTACCTGGTCGCTCTGCCATTTGACGCCAAGAAGGGCTTTTCAGCAGAGTTTCTGACCTACTTCGCAGGTTTTCTCAAGGACACAGCCGACCAAGGTTTAGATGACCTCATGGACTTTTTGGCGGACCCAGAAGCCCAAGAATTTGCCATTTCTTGGGACGGTGAAGCCTTTGAAAAAGGCAGAGCAGACTTGGTGGAAGGGGAGTTCTACCCATATCCGAGGTATTAGGGAGCGAGATACCTGTAAGCTTGGTTCTGACTTGACTACGGGTGAAACTTTTGCTATTATAAAAATAGAAAAGGCGTTGAGTTCTAGCTCAACGCCCAGCAGGACCGCTAAACGGTGGTTCAGTTCGTTAGATTAAATAACCGTCAGAACTGTGTCAAAGTTTGCTGACGGTTATTTTTTATCTCGAATAGCTAAAATGATGACGATTATCAAGCTCAGTATTTCAACAAGTAAACTTGATAAATATAAATCCAGAGATCTCCGACGTGAGAGTTTTGAAACGATATTTTTCAAAACTCGAGCTAGTGCGTGCCCTAGACAAATCTTATAGGATTTGTCGTTGCCAGATGAGTAAGTTAACTTACCATCTGGCATGGGCTAGCCTTTCTAGCAGATTTGCTGTCCACTTCCATGGGCATCACCTCCGTTCAGAAACTTGGAACCACCGTCTCAAACTTTCCTACACATGTTTATTCGCAGTGCGATTAGAAAATTTTCGAAAAAGTATTATTAGGGCTCCATTGCGTAACATTAACTTGTAAAAAAGGCTAGAAATCGGTACAATAATACAGTGATTGACGCATAGAAAAGAAAAGGAAAACAAACATGAACTCATGGCAAGAATTAACGATTCACGTGCATCGTGATGCAGAGGAAGCAGTTTCAAATCTGATGATTGAAACGGGCAGTCAGGGGGTGGCCATTAGCGACTCGGCTGACTATGTGGGACAGGAGGACCGTTTCGGTGAACTCTATCCCGAGGTGGAGCAGTCGGATATGATTGCGATTACGGCCTATTATCCTGATACCTTGGATATTGAAGAAATCAAGGCAGATTTGGCAACTCGCCTGGCGGATTTGACGGGCTTTGGCTTGAAAACGGGTCAGGTCAGCCTAGAAAGTCAGGAACTGGCAGAGGAAGACTGGGCGGACAACTGGAAGAAATACTATGAGCCAGCCCGCATTACCCACGATTTGACCATTGTACCGTCTTGGACCGACTATGAGGCGACTGCTGGTGAGAAGATTATCCGCCTGGATCCAGGCATGGCTTTCGGTACGGGAACTCACCCGACGACCAAGATGAGCCTCTTTGCCTTGGAGCAGGTCCTGCGTGGTGGCGAAACGGTTATCGATGTCGGCACAGGTTCAGGCGTCCTCTCCATTGCAAGTTCTCTCTTGGGGGCCAAGGAGATTTACGCCTATGACTTGGATGAAGTGGCGGTGCGTGTGGCCCAGGAAAACATTGACCTCAACGCCCATACTAGCAATATTCATGTTGCGGCAGGCGACCTGCTTCGTGGCGTTGACATTGAAGCGGAAGTCATCGTTGCCAACATCTTGGCGGACATTCTCGTTCATTTGACGGACGATGCCTACCGTCTGGTCAAGGACGAGGGCTACTTGATTATGAGTGGCATCATCGCGGACAAGTGGGACATGGTGCGAGCATCTGCGGAGGTGGCTGGCTTCTTCCTCGAAACCCACATGATTCAGGGCGAGTGGAATTGCTGCGTCTTTAAGAAGACGACTGACCGCTCAGGTGTGATTGGAGGCTAGGATGCAGCAGTATTTTGTCAATGGCAGAGCACCGCAGGGCGTTTTCCAGATTAGCGATAAGGACACTGCCAAGCATATGTTTTCTGTCATGCGATTGCAGGCAGATGATCAGATTGTCCTGGTCTTTGATGACGGTATCAAACGCTTGGCACGGGTAGTGGACAGCAAGAGCCAATCTGTTGAAATCATCGAAGAACTAGCAGACAATGTTGAATTACCCGTTTCCGTCACCATTGCCATGGGCTTTCCCAAGGGAGATAAGCTCGAATTTGTCGCCCAAAAGGCAACGGAATTGGGCATGGCAGCCCTCTGGGCCTTCCCAGCGGATTGGTCTGTGGTCAAATGGGACGGTAAAAAACTGGCAAAAAAAGCAGAAAAGTTAGAAAAAATCGCCCAAGGCGCAGCCGAACAAAGCAAACGCAATCGCATTCCGGCTGTTCGATTATTTGAGAAAAAAGCGGATTTCCTAGCCCAACTAGCAGACTTTGACCAGATTATTTTAGCCTATGAAGAGGCCGCTAAAGAGGGCGAACAAGCCAATCTAGTGAAAATCTTGTCTGGCTTAGAAGCTGGCCAATCAGTCCTTGTCATCGTCGGTCCAGAAGGTGGCGTGTCGCCTGAGGAAGTCGCTGCATTTGAAGGAGCAGGAGCGGTCAAGACAGGTCTTGGTCCACGTATCTTACGAGCGGAAACGGCTCCCCTTTACGCTCTTTCTGCCATTAGCTACGCGACGGAATTGTTGAGGTAGTATATGTTTGCCTTAGGAACGATTATCAATACCATCGCCATTGCCCTAGCAGGTTTGCTAGGGTCTTGGTTTGGACATTTACTGAAAGAACGGCATCAGTCTGGGTTGACGATGGCGAGTGGTGTTGCTGTTCTTTTTCTGGGGATTTCTGGTAGTTTAGAGGGGTTACTGACAGTTATAGATGGTCAGATCACAAGTCAGAATAGTATGCTTCTGGTCATCAGTCTGGCTTTCGGTACTTTCTTAGGAGAAGTGCTTCATATCGAAGGTTGGTTTGAGCGCTTGGGGATCTGGCTCCGAGAAAAGTCAGGAAACGGTCAAGATTCACAGTTTTTAGATGCTTTTCTAACAGCATCCCTTACTGTTTGTATCGGTGCCATGGCCATTATCGGCTCTATCCAAGACGGCTTAACGGGAGATTATACCCTCCTCGCCATTAAGAGTATTCTGGATTTTATCATCATCTTTATCATGACGGCCAGCTTGGGCAAGGGGGCAGGATTTTCGGCAGTACCGGTTTTGATTTTTCAAGGATTAGTCACTCTTTTGGCGCGCCTGATTGAGCCTCTAATGACGGATCAGGCCCTTGCCAATCTCTCCTTTATCGGCTCCGCCCTCATCTTCTGTGTCGGTGTCAATATCATTTGGGATAGGAAAATCCGAGTGGCCAATATGCTGCCAGCCATCGTGATTGCAGTTATTTGGTCATATTTTACATGATTTGGTTTACATTTACATACTTGATTAGTTGTTTTTTAAAGAACATGTTGATATACTATAAATTGTGATAAAGATGAATGATCTGTCGTTTTAAGGAAGAAGTTTGTCCCGAAAACACGTTAGCAAATAGTGAATGTATAGCTCCGAACGATTCGAACAAACAGGATCATGATGGATTCGTTCATAGCTCAATGGTCGTTGCAATTAGCGAAGATTGAGGAGATATGTGATGGAGATTGCCCATGAAAAGATTGAGTACCCCTATTTTTGCTGCTCTTGGATTTTTCTTGATAGTCTTTGTTGCTCTTAATCAATTCGGTAGAGTTCCAGGGACTAGCTATCAGATTATCTCGGAATTGGTTTTGTATAATCAAGCAACAGAGCAGACCTATGAGTTTGAAAATCATGAAGTGAGAAAGGCTTTTATTCGTCAATTATCGAGTACGTCTAGTCGAGGTTTTCAAGCGTCTGATAGTCGTACTTCTCTCGAAGCAACCTATCATGAAACCATTATGAGTGAAAATCTGATTTCTTCGATTTACGGTGGAGAAGAAGGCAGAATTATGGAGTTTAGTCGTCCTAGAAAAACGGCTTTGGGGAATCTCATTTTTGCTTCAGAAAGCGTTTCTTGCCCTGTTTTTGCAAGGAAGTATGGAAACATTCGCTTGGAAACAACGATACTTTGTCAGGAGTTTAGAGTAGAACAGCGGTTAGCGAATCAATCAAACTGGGTAGATTTGGGAATCTATACAGTAAAAAGTCCCAAAGAAACCCGCTATGTACCGATTTATTGGGAGTAGCGATATAAATATAAAAACGGCTCGAGTACGTCTTCGAGCTATTTTTATATGCTTTGATTAATTCATCTAGAGAGTATATGAGGGTAAAAAAGAGCTTGAAAAAACAAGCTCTTGATTATTGCCCTGTTTTTTTTACTGTCTTCGTTCAAACCTTAAAAGGTTAACTTGTCCCAATCCCTTCCAGTCTTCCTCAACTCGCCCGATTTGTTGGAAGCTATTCTTTATCAGTACCTTTTGTGAGGCTTGGTTTTCGGGTAGGACGAGGGCGACGATTTCTTTTATTTGGCATTCTTCTGTCAAGTAATGGCAGAGCAGGCTAACTGCTTGGCTAGCTAGACCTTGATTCCAGAAGGCATGGTGAATCCGATAACCAATGGTCACCGACGCAGACCGTTTCTTGTGGTTAAAAACTTCCAAAATGCCAATCAATTTCCTCCCGCATTCTACTCCTAGAAACAGGCGTTTTTTCTTGTCAAAATCTCTTTGGAAATGACCGATGCGCTTGCGGAGAGTTTCTTTATTTTGTGTGGAGGTGTTGGGTGTCATCTGAAAGTGAATGGGGTTGGAATAGATTTCCCAGAGGTCTTCCAAATCGTTTTCTCGGATGAGGCGTAGGCATAAGGTTGCGCTAGTAAGGCGTGGAATGTTTTGGAACATAATTTCTCCTTTATAAAACAGAAGAGTTTGGGCTCCCAAACTCTTGCTGATTATGTGACTTTTAGTCCGTCACGCTCCGTAAGGTGCGTGACAAATAAACCACCCGCTATGCGGGTGTGCGACGAAGGTTATACCAAAAAAACTCCAAACGCGATACAATAAAGGTGTTCAAGCCTATTGTAAAGCGAGAGGAGAAAAGTATGGCACAAAAGGCACATAGTTTATCACATACAAATTGGCTGTGTAAATACCACATTGTCTTCACCCCTAAGTATAGACGAAAAATCATCTATAATCAATATCGAAGTAGTTTGGGAGAAATATTCCGACGTTTGTGTAGTTATAAAGGCGTAG